>NZ_JAUBQD010000025.1:0-71344 GCF_036701085.1 Microcoleus sp. Pol7_A1 | reverse complement strand
ACAACTACAACGGACACGGGGACAACGACAACTACAACGGACACGGGGACAACGACAACTACAACGGACACGGGGACAACGACAACTACAACGGACACGGGGACGGACATTTCGATCACCCCGGTGCCGCGGCCACCTCTGACAGTTCCCACGCCTCCCCCCGAGCCACTTTTTGTCGATGGCTTAGTTGTCGCAAATGACGGCATTAACTATTTAATCGGCAGCTTGTTCAATGACACGATTGCCGGGGGAGGCGGCGACGACACGCTTCTGAGTCGGGACGGAGACGATCTACTCAGGGGCGAAGACGGTAACGATTCTCTCAACGGCGGCGCTGGTAAAGATATCGTTGAGGGCGGGCGCGGCAATGACACGGCTCGGGGTGGCAAAGGCGATGACTTGGTTTCTGGCGACCAGGGCGATGACGTAGGTTTTGGCGACCAGGGCAACGATATTGTCTTCGGTTCTGAAGGCAACGACTCGCTGTACGGCGGTAAAGGCAATGACTGTCTGCGCGGTGGTGGCGAGGACGACCTGATTTTTGGCGACAAGGGCAATGACAGTGTTTTTGGCGACACGGGTAACGACTGCCTGATAGGCGCTGGGGGCAATGATATTTTGTTGGGCCAGGAGGGCGGGGATGTTATCACCGGCGGTGTTGGTAACGATACTGGTGACGGCGGCGAGGGTGATGACCTGGTCTTCGGGGGCGACGGGAATGATTCTCTGTCTGGAGATGCTGGGGATGATATTCTTTCGGGCGATCGCGGATTGGATACTCTGACAGGAGGCGACGGATCGGATATCTTTGTTCTCGGTAGGGTCGGCACGTCGGCTGGTAGCAACGGGTTTCTCACTACTGGGGGCCGCGAAATCGGCGATGCTGATGTAATTAGAGATTTTAATCCGGGAGATTCGATCGGTCTGGCTGGAGGTCTGAACTTTACAGAGTTAGAAATTTTCCAGGGCCAAGGCTCGAATTCTAGCAACACGATTATTACGGACAGGCGAACTGGGGAATTTTTGGCGGTGTTGATTGATGTTCGATCAAACTCGCTAGATGAATCTAGGTTCACTACAGATCAATTACCGCGCGTAGACGACAATCCTTTCACCATTCAGGGGACAAGTGCTTCTCCGACACCGACGACGGGGACAACTCCTTCTCCGACACCGACGACGGGGACAACTCCTTCTCCGACACCGACAGGGACAACTCCTTCTCCGACACCGACAGGGACAACTCCTTCTCCGACACCGACGGGGACAACTCCTTCTCCGACACCGACGGGGACAACTCCTTCTCCGACACCGACGGGGACAACACCTTCTCCGACACCGACGGGGACAACACCTTCTCCGACACCGACGGGGACAACACCTTCTCCGACTCCGGCGGCGACGACTCCAACTCCGGCGGCGACGACTCCAACTCCGGCGGCGACGACTCCAACTCCGGCGGCGACGACTCCAACTCCGGCACCGAGTCCGAGTCCATCACCATCACCGGGGACAACTCCGAGTCCAACTGCGTCGCCGGGAACAACTCCGAGTCCGACTCCGGCACCGGGGACATTGCCGACACAGGTTCCGAGTCCGACTCCGACTCCGACTGCGGGCGGGACAACCCCGAGTCCGAGTCCTTCCATAGTCCCGACTCCAACGGCGACGACCCCAACTCCTCCGCCTTTGGGCGGGGGACCGACTCCGCCGAGTTTTACATCTCCGACTCCTAACCAGCCGCCGATCGTGGAAGCGGGCAAGACGGTGACTGGTTTGCAGAATTTGCCTCTGTCTCTGAGCATTTCGGCGCCCAGCGACCCGGAAGGCCAGCCGCTGTCGATCGCGGTAGTCGGACTTCCCAATCCTACTTTTGGTCAGGTAATTACGGGTACGAACCCCCTCACCGTAAACCAAAAGTTAACAGTTCAGGATTTACTCGGGCTGAAATTCCAACCTGGAACAAACGCGATCGGGCAAGCCGGTTCTTTCAGCTACAGCGTAGCTGACGACCAAGGCGGCACGGCAGCAGCGTCAGTGGCGATTAACATCAATTCTTTCGATACCTCCGTAACTGTTCCAACTACCCTCTCGCCCATTGCTGTCAATGACGGCATCGTATTTACGAGTACGAATAATTTGCTGCCCACTTTCATTGACGTGCTGGCGAACGATTCCAGCCCGCAAAAAGGGCCACTCAGCATTATCAATGTCAGCACACCGCAACTGGGGATAGCTGTAAATCTTGTCTCTCAAGTGCAATTCATCCCCGGCAACGTAGCGGGTACAACTGCTTTCACCTACAGCGTCACCGACGGGTTCGGGACAATTCCGGGCGTAGGTACTGTCACCGTTCAAATATTGCCGGCTGATAGCGGGCCTAACAATTTGGTTGGGGGTTCTTTGCCGGACAATTTGAACGGTTTAGCGGGCAGCGATACTATTGACGGTCAAGGCGGCAACGATAGCATGGACGGCGGTTTGGATAACGACGTGCTCGTAGGCGGCCTCGGCGCAGATACCATGACGGGGGGCGGCGGCAGCAATCAATTCCGCTATACCAGCCCTGCACAAGGTGGGCCGGCTTTTGATGCGGCTTCTTCGGCGGCGATCGATGCTGCGATCGCGGCGGGCGGATACGATGTGATTACTGATTTTAACGGTCTCGGTGTGCCGATCGCCGATCAGTTTAATTTTGCCCCCGGATTTGCCAATCTCAGCGGTAACACCCAAGTTCTGCTGGAAGTGCAGACAACTGTTTCTGCAAATATTCTGGGAGGAACTGCTTTCTTGTTTGCCTACGATTCCGGCGGCAATACTTACATCATTTATGACGGCAATGGTAATAACGCCACCGGCAGCGATTCTCGCATTTTGGCGAAGTTAAATGGTGTAACGGGGGTTTCTTCTCTTTCGGAATTTGACTTTACTTTTATCTAAAAAGATAAGAGGTTTTTAACCGCAAATTAACGCAGATAAACGCCTATTTTTTCGGCAGTTTATCTGCGTTAATTTGCGTTCATCGGGGGTGAAAACGTAAATCTCATTATCTTCAGAAAACAATCCCAATAAAGGGCAAAGCATAGCACCGAACTTTGAGAAACATAAGAGGTTTGAAACCGCAGATTAACGCAGATTAATGCCGATTTCGTTACCAGTTTATCTGCGTTAATTTCTTTCAGTGTGGTAAAAAATTAAATCTGATTATCTTCAGAAAACAATCCCAATAAAGGGCCGAGAATAGCGCCGAAAACAAAGCCGCCGGCGTGGGCCCAGTAAGCAACTCCGCCGGATTCCATGCCGACACTTGCCGGCGCATTCAACGAAGCCAAGCCGCTCAATGCTTGCTGTGCAAACCAAAACCCTAGAAAGAAGAAAGCGGGGACTCTGACGGTGGTAATAAAGATTCCCAAGGGAAGCAGTGTCAGAACTTTGGCTTGGGGATATCTGAGAATGTAAGCTCCCATGACGCCTGCGATCGCGCCGCTAGCACCCAGGGACGGAATGGGCGATGCTGAGGAAAAATACCACTGAGTTAGTGATGCTAAAACGCCGCAAGTAAGGTAAAATATTATAAATTTGACGTGTCCTAAACGGTCTTCTACGTTGTTGCCAAAAATCCACAAAAATAACATATTTCCGGCAATGTGGAGAAAACCTGCGTGCAGGAATTGGGAGCTGATTAGTGTCGTCCATTCGGGAAATGGCGAAACTGGCAGAGCAACCCGACACATATTGCTTAACTGGCAAGGAATTACGGCCCAAGAGTAGAAGAATTGGGTTAATTGTCGATCGCCTAAACTGAGTTCGTACAAAAATACTAATATGTTTGCGGCAATCAGCCCGTAGGTGACGTAGGGAGTGATAGTAATGGGATTGTCATCGCGTAAGGGAACCACAGCCTTTTTTTCCTCATCAAAATATTGGCAACACAGTAGCGCATTTATAGCCCAGGTGTCTCCTGTCTAAAGGAAGAGGGAACAAGCCAATCGATTTTAGATTTTAGATTTTAGATTTTAGATTTTAGATTTGAAGAATTGAAGAAAGCGACTTGACGGATGTATCTGGGGGCTGGTTAATCGATTTTAGATTTTAGATTTTAGATTTTAGATTTTAGATTTTATAATTGAAGAAAGCGACTTGACGGATGTATCCGGGGGCTGGTTATCGGATACTATATTTTTTATTTCTAAACGGATGAATCCGGGGGCTTGTACCGCCCCCCGAGGCCGCAAGCTTCCTTCAAACCCCCCGTGTCCGGCTGAAACAAAAATAAAACCCATTGAATAAAACCCTTCACCTTGCAGTTAGTTGAATATCTGCTTTTAGTGTTGGGTTTTATTTTACCGCAAAAGCGTAGATTGTAGGATTGCAGAGCAAGTTTGTAGTTGCGATATTAGTACGGGTTTTCACCTCTCAACAAAACTACAAACTTATTTATCTCCTTGCTGATTACATTTTTACAGCAGGGCTAGTCGAAGGTTTAGGCGACTTAATTTCCTGGGAAACTGCACGGGCGCGGTAGAGTTTAGCAACGACTTGCTCGCACTTGGACAAATCCGATTCTATCTCTGTCAAAATCGCAGTTGATACGGGATCTGTGAACTTCACCCGCAGGTTGTTGATATCGACAACACCGGTTTGCAAATCACCCAGAGTGCTCCGCAGCAAGAACGTTTCATCGGTTCCTTGCATCGAGGCTTTTAATTTAGCGTATTTGTCAGCAATTTGGGCGGGAATTGAGGGTTTTTCGCCGAAATCGTTGAGGCGTTTTTCGAGAGCGAGGATGTGGTTCTGTTTATTTTGAATCATTTCTCTCAAGAGCGATCGCAAATCGCTGTCTTGGGTTTTTTCCGCATAATTTTGAAAGGCTTCGCAAGCATAGCGTTCCCCTGCGAGGGCGGTATTCAAACCTTTAACAATGTCGCCTTGTGTTGAGCCACCCCAACCATTAGCTAATTTCCACCATTCTGCATTTGTGTCAGTTTCTTCTGGCAAAGCGACTTCTTTTCCGCCGTAACCGAGGCGAGCCAGAATTGCGGTGGTAAATATTGCTAAATCTCCCGGTTGGCGGGAAGTGATCAAGTTGCCGTCAACTACTAAAGCTTCGTTGATGTAGTTAGCTCCGGCATTGATCATGTCTGTTTTAATTGCCAAGAAACCAGTCGCATTTTTGCCTTTCAGCAAGTCTGCTTCAATCAAAACTTGCGGGCCGTGGCAAACAGCAGCGACGATTTTTCCTTGCTCAAATGCTTCACGTACAAAATGTACTGTATTGGGATTAGTCCGCATTGTATCGGGAGCCATACCGCCGGGAATTATCACTGCATCGAATTCGGCGGGGACTGCTTCTGTGGTAGTTCCGTCTGCTTGCATGGCAAGTTTTCCTTGTTTCCCTGCATACTTTTCGTTTGTCCGCGAACCGAGGACAACTACTTCAAATCCAGCTTGTTTTAAGGCATTGTAAGGAACTAGAAATTCCGAATCTTCAACTCCATTTTCGATGAGTATGGCAACTCGTTTGGTTTGGCGATTGTTATCGGCTGTCATAATCAGTTTCCCTTCAAGTAGTCTTTTCTCTAAACTTAATTCATTTGTTGCTGTTTTCGCGTCTGGCTAAAGTGATAAATTGGTTCTAGGAAAAATGTGCCTTCGTGAGTCTTTGGAGGTAGTCGTAAAGTACCCAATGCGCACCCTACAATTAGATGTTTTGTGCAAGTTGTGCGATCGCATCAATGCACGTAAGAGGCTCCATTAATGTCGATCGTAGTCCCGGTAGCGTGCGCAGCCAAACCCGACGCTAAAAACGCGATAACATTGGCAACATCTTGAGGAGGAGCGATTTTGCCGATCGGGATATCGCGAATAATATCAGCTTCGCCGCACTTTTGAATAAACTGATTAGACATTTCTGTACTGACAAATCCCGGTGCAACTGTAAAAGCCAAAATATTATCAGCCGCAAACCCTCTAGCAATGCTGCGAGTTAAAGCAACAATAGCACCTTTTGACGCGGCGTAGTGCAGATAATTCGGGTCATCGCCGCGAAAAGCAGCGCGACTTGCTATATTAATAATTGTACCTCCACTTCTAGTTTTAAAATAAATAATTGCTTCGCGGCACAAGTCGGCAACGGCAACTAAATTAACTTGTAGAGTTTGTTGCCAAGCAGACGACCAAATATCGAACTCGTCCTCTATACCCGCTGACTGCATAATTCCAGCATTGTTAACTATAATATCAATATGACCCCGCCATTTTAAAGCATCTCGCCACAAAGTCGAGGCGACGTTTTCCAGCATCAAATCTGCTGCTAATAAATAACATCGATCGCGCGCAACACTGGCTGCTACCGCTTCAGCTTCAGTTTGACTGCGAGAGTAATGCAAAATCACCTCAGCCCCAGCATTAACCAGAGTCCGCACCGTCACTGCACCAATCCCCTTCGAGCCGCCAGTTACTAAAATTACCTTGCCTGTTAAATCAATCATTTCTCTATCTCTTTTCTCTTTCTCTGTACCCTCTGCGCCCTCTGCGGTTCATAAAAAAAATAAATCTCCTTCACACAAGAAATAGAATTGCTATATGATACAGCACATTCCATCCAATGTGTATGCCATTGCCTCATACTGATGGATATCTGCAATAAACCTGCCCAAAAAATTCCGAATTCTTTCCCATGTTGGTTTCTATTGGAAATATAGGCACTGTTTACAGCACTATAGCTTCTTTATCCTTAAACTCGATAACTACAGTGGATTCGGCAGCAGAGGTCGAATTAACTCCATAATTCTGTCAGAATTAAAATTATTGATATAATCCGTTAGTGCCTTGGACAAACCTGCTTTAGATTCGGGAATTTGTACGATTAATTCGTTCATAACTTCGGTATCGAGATAGTAAGCGGCTTGATACATTTGTTCTAACCACTGAGGGGACATCACGGATATATCTTCTACAGACAGCCTTTCAGCTAATAGTTTGTTTGGAGTTGCTTCTAGGACTTCGTAGATATATTGCACTCCCAAATATTTAGCGAGTTTGTCAAAAATTTCTTTCTGCTGAAATGGCTTCCTCATAAATTCGTTACAGCCAGCCATGAGAACGTCCTCTCGCTCTTCTTCAAAAACACTGGCAGTTAAAGCAATAATGACAGTTTCTTGGTTGTTAGGGCGTTCTCTAATATATTTAGTAGCTGTGTAGCCGTCCATGATTGGCATTCGCATATCCATGAAAATCAGGTGCGGTAACCAACTCTCCCACAGTGAGATTGCCTCAACTCCCTGTGTTGCTTCTCTCACCTCAAAGCCAATGGAGGTCAGGATCTCGACTAACAAGCGGCGATTTTCTGCTAAATCTTCAACAACAAGGATACGGTAGGTTGGTTGTCCAGGAGCTAAACCAATTACTCTTTGATTAATTGATTCTGGGGGTAAGAATTCTGCTTGAGGTAACTGTACACCAATCTCAAAGGAAAAAGTGCTACCTCGGTTCAAAGTGCTTTTAACCCGGATTTGACCGCCCATGAGTTGGACGAGTTTTTGACTGATCGCTAAACCAAGCCCAGTGCCTTGACTCAAATTATTCCCAGCTTGGGCTTGCACGAATAACTTAAATAGGCTATCAATTTCTGTTGGAGCAATTCCCACGCCTGTATCCTCAATTTCAAAACATAGGTAACAAGAGGTTGTGTCTCTTTGTGCTGCTCTTACTCGTAAGGTGATGCTTCCTTGCTTGGTAAATTTAATCGCATTACCGAGCAGATTGACCAAAACTTGATATAGTTTTTTCTTGTCGGTATGCACAAATTTAGGAAGATCGAGATCGGGATCGACAATTAGTTGCAATTCTCTAGAATGGGCTTTAACTTGCAGCATTTCTTCAAGAGAAATCAGCAAATTTGTCAAATCAAAGTCAGAAGAATTGAGTGTCATCCGTCCGCTCTCGATTTTGGATAAATCTAAAATATCGTTAATCAAGTCCAACAAATGTCTACCGCTACGATTGACAATCTGCAAGCGCTCTTGGAGAGAAGGAGTCAGAGCGCTCTCATCGCTCATCAATTGCGTGAATCCTAAAATCGAGTTGAGGGGGGTGCGGAGTTCGTGGCTCATATTGGCGAGGAAGACACTCTTGGCTTGGTTGGCTGCTTCTGCTGCTTCCTTCGCCTGGCGAATTTCCACCTCAGCTTGTTTGCGATCGCTAATATCAATTAAATATCCCAAAATTTCCACTGGTTTCCCTTCTCGATCTCGAATTAGCTTGAGTTGTTGGAGTATCCAGCGATAATTTCCATCTGAGTGCAGAAGACGGAATTCCTGAAAATACAAACCATCGGTGAATAGATTTGTTAGTCCATTAAGCACCTGGTCTACATCATCTGGATGCAGATGATCGATCCAAAATCCAGACTGTTCTAAAAATTCTTTGGTTTCGTAGCCGATTACGTCTTTGATGTTTTCGCTGATGAATGTTGGGCCATACTCGCCATCAACTTTACTGCTAAAAATAACGACGGGACTGTAGTTGAGGAGAAAGTTGAGGCGGTTTGTGGTAGCTTGCAAGGCTTGTTCAGACAGTTTTAGCTTTGTTATATCGTGCTGAACGGCAACATATATAGTTCCGTATTCAGGATGATCAAACTTAGAGGTATGAACTCTGCACCAAAAGAGTGTGCCATCTTTTTTTTTGTTGTAGACTTCATATTTCGCTTCCCCGTCCCGATCGACTTGAGTGACGATATCTTCAACGGTTGCGTCGGGTGTAATCTGTGTATCGACATAATTTATTACACCAACGGGTTGACCTGTGAGTTCGCCCTCTCGGTAGCCAAACATCTCATCAAATTTAGGATTAGTGTAGAATATCGTCAAGTCTGAGGCTTTGACTAAACACACTCCCCCTGCCATATTATTCATAATAATGCTTTGCAGTTCGAGTGTCTTTTGAACTTCTTTTCGAGCTGTGATGTCTTGAATTTGAGCAATAATATGCAGTGGATTTCCCTGCTCGTCTTGTACTACAGATCCATTCAGCAGAATCCAAACAATATGTCCTTGCTTATGCAAATAACGTTTTTCTCGTTGGTAAGTTGAAAGCGTTCCTGCTAATAGATTACGCCTATTATTAAGATCCACTGCTAAATCTTCAGGATAGGTAATGTCTTCAAAAGTTAGTGTTAACAACTCTTCTGGGGAGTAGCCAACAATCTGGCACAGGGCAGGATTGACTTTAAGCCAATGCCCGTCAAGGGAAAGGATCGCCATCCCGATCGAGGCATCTTCAAACGCATGGCGAAACTGCTCTTCACTGTTTCGTAAAGCTGTCTCAATTTGTTTGCGATCGTTTTCAGCTCGTTTGCGATCGCTGATGTCGCGTTTAAATACAGAAGCCCCAATAACTCTGCCTTTTGTGTCCTTCACAGGCGATATGGTGCAAGAGATGTGGATAAGTTTTCCATCTTTGCGGACGCGCAAGGTTTCATAGTTTTTAATCATTTCTCCTTGTCGAATCCTTTCGAGGATTTGCTGTTCTTCGTTGGTAAGATTGGGTGGAATTAGAATGCCGATCGATTGTCCTATGATTTCTTCAGCCTTGTAGCCAAAGATTTTTTCTGCTGCATTGTTCCAGCTTAAAATGATGCCGTCTAAGGACTTGCTAATAATTGCATCACCAGAGTATTCCACAATCGCTGCCATGCGTGCCAGTGATGCTTCTGCTTGCTTGCGAACCGTAATATCGGTTCCAATGCCGAGAAACCCTGTGATATTGCCTTCTGGGTCATATAAAGCTGTCGCCGAGAGGAGTAACGGAAAGCGACTACCATCTTTGCGGATGTACGACCATTCGTACTCGTCTGTCTCTCCAAGACGTGCCTTGGCAACAAAAGTCTCAAATCCTGGTTCGATAGAGATTCCCATTTGGACAGATAAATCTTGGGCGCGATGTACGACTTCCTCCTTGTCGTGAAGGATCGCAGGTGTTGCTTTCCCCAAAACTTCTTCGGCACTATATCCCAGCCATCTCTCGGCGGCTTTGTTAAAGGTAAGAATCGTACCATCTACGGCGGTGGAAATGATGCTGTAGTTGGCACTATCTAAAATAGCTTTTTGCAGCGTCGTTGTTTGAAGTAATTCTTCCTCAGCCTGTTTGCGATCGCTGATATCGCGCAGAATAACCGTAAATACCGTTTCGTCTCCTATTTCCAGCCTAGAAATTGAGGCTTCAGCAGGAAACTGAGTGCCATCTTGACGGCGACCCCAAATCTCACCTCGTTCTCCCATCCTTCCCGCTATACAAAATTGAGCAAATTGTTGGATATGCTGCTGGTGAGCATTCCTAAACTGTTCTGGCAGTAGTAAGCTCAGGGGTTGCCCTAAAACTTCCTCAGTTTGATAGCCGAAAATCTTTTCCGCCCCTTGATTAAACAGGGTAATGCGTTGAGTGCGATCGACTGAAATGATTGCATCATTGGCGATTTCTAGAATTCCAGCAAAACGAGCCTGTGATTTTCGTACAGCTTCTGTCCGTTCAGTCACAAGATTTTCTAAAGTTTCATTAAGTTTTTGCAGCTCTGCTTGGGTTTCTTGGCGATTGAAATCTATCTGGTTGAGAAATCGAGCCGTACCCAAAATGAGAATTGAGAACGTGAGAACCATCATGGCTGAACGCAGTGCATAGCCAAATTCAGCGTTATACCAGCCTAGTTTTTGCCCCTGAAAACATAACCAGTTCATTACCACTGGAAAGATCGTCGCCCAAGGCAGGAACCACCGCAACATGACTCCGCCAACTAGCGGACTGGTGACTTCTTGCATTAACCCTTCCTTGGGTCGGAGCAATAAAATTCCTCCATAGAGGATGAAAAAAGTCAGAATCGTGTTTAGGGATTGAGTTGTTGTAAGTATGATTAATTGGGCGAAAATATTGGCATCAAAGATATGTCCAAATAAAGCTAGCAGAGAAATTAAAGCCGCAACACTACTGCAAATCTGTGCCAACCAAATGTTCCGTTCGGTATTTTGCCCTAGCAGTAATAGTGCTACTCCCATCAGCACAAAATTTAAGGCACTATTCACTCCCATTCGCCCTGGATAAGGAGCCACCGAAGACGCGACATCCCGGAAAAGCCACTCATCAATGCCCAGATGCCAACCAAAGAGATACTCGCTCAGCGTCAGCAGCCCAATCACAATTACCAACCCGGCCGTCCCTTGAGCGACTCGATAGTGCAGTCGAGTTAGTCTTTGGTACTGCAACAATCTCAAAGACACTCCAGCCAGCAAAAAGCAAAGTGCCGTGTTTGCTTTCATGGTCGAAGTCATACCGGGAAAACCACTTTTGAGTAGGGAGATGTCAAATTGCCAACCGAGCAGGACGACACACCCGATCGCAATGACGAATACACTTGTCAGTTGAGAAATGTGCTTGTTCATAAATAAATCGGCTGCTTGGGTTGAGAAAAGGTTTTCCTGATGTTACAAGAAGCAAAGTGACGTTAATTGTCACGAATCCCCTTTGCCACAAACACGCTCTCATCTGGACTAATGTGCATTGAGGCTCCTTGCTTACCTGCTTTAATCGTTCCTTAGCCCTAATTTAGATAAATCAGTTAATTCCATAATGATATCCGTTTTAAAATTTAGCACTAAATCTTTGAGGGCATTCGCGATCGCCCCTTGAGAAGAAGGTATTCGTTCAATTAATTCCAGCAGGACATCTGCATCACAATAGTACGCCGCTTCATACATTGCCTGTAACAATTCGGGGGGCATTGTTGCTAAAGCGTCCCTGGATAATTCAACCCTCGCCAGGGGAGAAGGAACTTGAGAGGTAATGGGCGAGCTGCCATCTAGTTTATCCTCGTCTAACGACAGTATCTCCGTTAACATTTGCAATAATTCTCCGATCGCGTACGGTTTCAATAAAAAACTTTTTACATCAGCATCTAATGCCAGTTTTCTATTCTTAATGATTCCGCTAGTCGCAATGATCTTCACCAGAGGATTGATTTTTTGCAAAGTCTCAATTGTGGTAACACCATCTAGGTTGGGCATCATCATATCCATTAAAACAACACTGATTTCCTGTTGATGTTCGGTATAGAGAGCGAAGGCTTCAATCCCATCACTAGCGAGTATTGTTCTGTAGTTATAGTTTTCGAGAGAGGTTTGTGTTACCTCTTGAATAGAGGCTTCATCATCCACAATTAAAATCAACTCGCCCTTACCTCTGGGCAGTAATTTTTCTCGGGGTATGACACTCACCTCTCCCTCTATAGCAGGTAAAAAAATATTAAATTCTGTCCCCTTGCCCAACTCGCTATCAACCTTGACAAAACCGCCATGAGTTTTGACAATCCCCGCCACGGTTGATAATCCTAGTCCCGTTCCTTTGCCAATTTCCTTGGTCGTGAAAAACGGGTCAAAAATTCGGTTTAACAATTCGGGTGGGATGCCGCTTCCCGTATCAGAAACCGTCACCACCACATAAGAACCTACTTTTGCTTCCAAATTTATCAGGGCATCATGTTTACCTAATAGACGATTTTCAGCGCAAATAGTCAAAGTTCCTTCGTGTGGTATCGCATCTCTAGCGTTAATCATCAGATTCATAAATACTTGGTGCATTTGGGTAGAATCAGCCGAGATTCTCCACAGTCCGTTAGTAGGTATTTCCGCTAAAATTGCGATTGATTTAGGAAATGTCTGTTTAGCAATACCGATCACTTCTAAGAGCAGGTCGCCTAGCTGTAATATTACATAGTTACCTTCCGTTCCTCTACTGAAAAGAAGAATTTGCTTGACCAAATCTGCCCCACGTCTAGCACTGGTAGAAAGAATCGTAAACAGCCTTTCTGTCTTATCATCCAGGTTAGGAAATTTGATAGGAAGCATTTGAGTAACGCTCAAAATCGGGGTAAGAATGTTATTAAAATCATGGGCGATTCCACTTGCTAACGTTCCTAAACTCTCTAATCTCTGGGCATGATAAAATTGTTTTTCAAGTTGTTTTTTTTCGGTAATATCAGTGTTAATTACGAGAATAGATTTTAGCTTCAAAAAATGATTTTCTACCAAAATTCTACGGCTTTCTACGATAATATTCTTGCCTGCTTTGGTGTTTTGTTTTAATTCACTTTGCCAAATACCTTGTTCGCTAGTGGTTTTTATAGCCTTAGTCTGAGCAATTGGTTGATTAAATAAGGTTTTAGTTTTTTGCCCGATAATTTCGGTTGCTGTCCAACCATATAAACGTTCAGCTCCTTTATTCCAAAATAAAATCTGGTCGTCTAGATCGTGTACAAAAATGGCATCAGTAGTAAGATCGATTAAGGCTGCTTGTTCGGCAATTTTTTGCTCTGTTTCTTTGCGTTGGGTAATATCCGTAATAATTTCTATGCCCACCCAACAATCTTGTTCTCGATCCCATTCAGCGACATAGTTTGAGGAAAGCCAGCGAATAGTGCGATCGCCATGCAAAAAACGATACTCAACGATCCCCGATCGCCCTCCTTTAATGTTTTGCACCAATGAGACAAGAGCCTTTTCTCGATCTTCAGGTAGTATATTCGCCGTAATTAGGGAAGAGTCGGCTTGCACGGCTTCTAAGCTATAGCCAAAAAGCTGTTGGGTCCCTCCTATCCAAGAATCGATTTTAAACGTGCCATCGGTCAAAAGACGAAAATTATTAATAACGGCGATCGCGCTGTTGAGAATTTGACTGAGTTTAGCAGCTTCTTTAATTTTAGATTCTGTAATATCAGTAATAATAATACTATTAACTAAAAGCTGATCTATTTTAAATTGTTTAAGCGATAATTTGACAGGTACTTCCTTATTTCCTGTTGCCGCGATCAAAGATAACTCTCTGGTGAGAGTTTCTTTTTCTTGAACCTCTTGTAAAAGTTGTAAAAACGCTTTTCTATCCTTGGGCGCAATAAAGGTTTCTAAGCTAGAGCCAATCAGGTTTTTTAAAGAAAAATCTAAGAGTTCTGAGAGTCGCTTATTACAGTACAAAATCAAGCCTTCAGAAGAGACAGTTGCTGCTCCTTCCCCCATTTGTTCAACTAAACACTGATAAACATAATCTGCCCCCTGAAGCGTAAAAACTCGCTCCCCTTGCTGCGTAGAAACAACAACAGCGTCAACTTCGCCAGAACAAATAGCCTGCAACGTTTCTTCCGTCACATTTAGGCGTTCCTGCACTTCGGCCAATTGCTGCTGTAGCGTTTCGACTTCTTGGCGCAACTTTTCAAGAGGAGCTTGGGAGTCCTTCATTGCTTTCCTCTTCAATAATATTTTTAGGCACAAGATTAAGACCCATTAACACTTTTTCCGTATTCGATAAATTGCCAATGATCTTTTGTAAGGGCGTAGGTAAATGTTTAATCAAGGTGGGAACAGCCACAATATTCTCGGCAATAGCGGCTTCTGTCTGTTGATAAATATCAATAACTTCTAATTCATAACGTCCTTGGAGATGTTGCTCACAAATTTTTTTGATATTTTGCAACGCCGTCACCGATTGGAGCGTTGTACCTGCAATATAAAGACGTAGGATATAATGCTGTTCCTGCTGCGATTGGGACAAAGCCTGTTCAAAAAGTTCTGTGGTTATTAGGTTAAAATCTTCTGAGTCAATCATCGTTAGTGCCGTTAATGCCTAAATATTGAGTTAGTGTTCATCCATAAGAGGACTTATGTGCAGTCCTACTAAAACTTTTTCAGTATTCGATAAATCACCAATAATTTTTTTAATCGGTTCGGGCAATTTTCTGACGAGAGTCGGTAGAGCAACGATGTTATCTTCTATAGCGAGATGGGGCTGTTTACTTAAGTCAATAATTTCAATGCTATATTGACCGTTAAGATATTCCTCACAGATTTTCTTTAAATTAGCAAAAGCAACCAGAGATTTAGGGGTTTGTCCCGCCACATATAAGCGCAGGTGCCAAATCTCTGCTCTTTTTGTGTTAGCGGTATCTGATAAATGATCGGTCATGTTTTTTCTCCTTAGAAAATAGATTTTAGGGGTTAAGATGGCGTAATCTTCCTATAGAGGTTCGATTATCCAGCACCGTTTTTTGAAATTCTTCTTCTTCTTCTATCAGCAAAGTGAATTCCTCATCTCGATTGGTTAATTGCATTTGCAGAGCTTCGATCTGAGCTTGTATGAGATGTTTTTCTCGCTCACACTCGCGTTTTTTGAGTTCAAAACTCTGTCGCCGTTTTCTAGCGGCAGATTGTTCCTCTAGTGATTGATTGATTCGTTGCGTTCCTGTTAATACCTTGCCATCTCCCAAGTAAACCTCCACCAAGTTTACCCCTTGATTGGTGAGCACAAATTCTCGTACTTGATTTGAGTGCATCATGCCGCGAGATTTGAGGACATAGAGAATCCGATTGCGCTCCCCATTGACCTTGAGGGTTTGGAGTTCTAACCAAGTATCCATCAGAGAGGAAACACCCATTTCTGTCTGTTCGTGGTCGCGGTCAGTATCACCGGGAGTTAAATCTGTCAAGAAAACGGTGATTTGCTTACTCTTTAAGTAGTCAATTAAGCGCATGAAAAAGCTTTTTGTTTGCATAAAGCTTCCACTCAAAATGAGATTACTCATCGGATCTATTACGATCGCACTTGGTTGAAATTCTTTGACCCAGCGATGGATCTTAAACAAACGCATTTCTAAGTTATAGTTAGTGGGACGTACCGCATCAAATTGCAATAATCCCTGCTCTACATAGGGGGCTAAGTCAAGACCAATCGAGTTTAAATTACGGAGAATTTGTTGGGGGGATTCTTCAGTGGCGAGATATAAACACCGTTCGCCCCTCAGGCAGGTTGCTTGGGCAAAATAAGCGGCAAGAGTCGTTTTCCCCGTTCCTGCCCTGCCTGTAACAAGAATACTGCTACCCCGATAGTACCCCTGCCCGCCAAACATTTCATCAAGTTGCGGGATGCCCGTTGAGATGCGCTCGTTAGAAACCTCATGGTCTAACGTTAAAGAAGTAATTGGTAAGACCGAAATGCCATTTTCTTCAATTAAAAACGGATACTCATTATTACTGTGGCGAGAGCCGCGATATTTGACAACTTGGATGGTTCTTGTGGCGATATCTCCAACGGTTTTTTGATCTAATTTGATCACACAATCCGAAACATATTCTTCTAAACCTTGACGGGTTAAGGTCAGTTCTCCTCTCTCCCCAGTGATTACGGCTGTCACACCTTGGTCTTTTAACCAATGAAATAAACGGCGCAATTCTGCTCGGAGAATGTTGGCATTGCCTAAACCAGCAAACAAGACTTCTATCGTGTCTAAAACTACCCGTTTAGCCCCTATTTTTTGAATCGCATAGCCTAGACGAATAAATAGGGCTTCTAGGTCGTATTCTCCTGTTTCCTCAATTTCGCTGGCTTCAATATAAATATGATCGATTAATATTTTGCCTTGAGCGCTCAATTCAGTTAAATTCCAGCCTAAAGATGTGACATTCTTAGTGATTTCTGCCGCAGTTTCTTCAAAGGTAAGTAAAACTCCAGGTTCCCCGTACAGTGTTGCGCCGCGCACTAGAAACTCCACACCAAATAATGTCTTACCGCAACCCGCTGACCCGCAGATTAAGATTGGTCTGCCTTGGGGTAAACCTCCATCTGTGATTTCATCAAGCCCCTGAATACCCGTTGGGCATTTGGATAATTGTAGATGTTGATTTTTTTCCATAAACAAATAAAAAATGATTTTTGATAGGACTTACATAAGCGCACAAGTATCCTACCTGTGACAGTCTAGGAATCTGTGCTATTGTCTTTATTACCCGTGTATGATTAACAATATCACTTTTTGTCGATCGAGTATCCATAGCTTTTCGTTTCTTGAGGGAAGCGCCAGCAGGTGGCGGATTACATCGCGGCAATTGAGAGAAGGCGGGGAATAGAGCCTTTCTATAGATCTGGGCGGGTAATAACCCGGCTGCAACCACGATCGAGTAAAGATTGAGCTAACTTATGGTAACAAAAGATAGGCAGCCGAATGGTTATAGACTAGCCTGTTCCCAAAAAATGTTACCAACATTCTATCAGACCCACTTACCAAAACAACTGACCCATACCTAATGGATTGTACTAACAGTCTTACTGAATATGATTAGCGATTCAGTTACCAGCTATCTAGGCAACATTTTAATCGTTGACGATTTACCCGAAAACCTGCGTTTGCTGAGGGATACATTGAGCGAACACGGTTATAAGGTTCGTAGTGCGACCACAGGGACAATGGCGCTCAGAGCCGCCCAATCTCCAGCGACGGAATTAATTTTACTAGACATTAAGTTGCCAGATATGGATGGCTATGAAGTTTGCAGACAATTAAAATCTGAAGCTCGCACCGCAGACATTCCAGTTGTTTTTTTGAGTGCGCTCAATGACACTTTCAATAAGGTGCAAGGGCTGGCAGCAGGAGGAGTAGATTATATTGCCAAGCCGTTTCAAGTCGAAGAGGTATTGGCGCGTGTCGAAACTCACCTGACTATCCAACGACTCCGCAAAAGCCTTCAAGAACAAAATTTGCGCCTCCTTAAAGAGATTGAGGAACATCAACGCCTCGAAAATGCCCTTTTTGCCGAAAAGGAATTGGCTCAGGTGACATTGCAATCGATTGGCGATGGCGTCATTACTACTGATGCTCAAGGTAATATTAGATATTTCAATCCTGTTGCTGAGCGACTAACAGGCTGGACATCGGAGGAAACTGAAGGAATGCCTCTGTCTGAAGTTTTCATAATCGTTAATGAAGTAACGAGAAAGCCAGCAGAGAATCCTATAACTCAAGCTCTGTCAAAGGGGAAAATTGTGGGCTTAGCTAACCATACTATTCTCATTGCTCGCGATGGGACGGAGTACGGTATTGAGGACTCAGCAGCACCAATTCGAGACCGCCAAGGCCAAATTATCGGGGCAGTCATCGTCTTTCATGATGTTACCGAATCGCGCTATCTTGCCAAGCAACTTTATTGGGAAGCCAGTCACGATGCCCTGACGGGTTTAATCAACCGTAGAGGATTTGAACAGCAGCTAATTGAGGCGATCGCCTCTGTTCAAGTTAGCCATCAGCAGCACGCTCTCTGTTATTTAGATTTAGATCAGTTCAAAGTCGTTAACGATACCGCAGGTCATATTGCTGGCGATGAGCTGCTGCGCCAAATCACTGCACTGTTACAAAAGGGAGTGCGCGCTAATGACACGCTGGCTCGCTTGGGAGGTGATGAATTTGGTCTTTTGCTCACTCAATGTCCACTATCTCAAGCAGCTCTGATTGCGGAAAAACTCAAAGACTTAGTGCATGAGTTTCGGTTTATTTGGAATAACAAAACCTTTATCATCGGGGTCAGCATTGGAGTTGTTGCCATTGACCAAACCAGCCAAGATTTAATGCCTGTTCTGGGAGCGGCTGATGCAGCTTGTTATGCCGCCAAAGCCAAAGGTCGCAACTGTATTCATGTTTATAGCCTAGATGATGGCGAACTAATTAGACAACGTGGTGAGAGGCTCGTGGTTTCCAAAATCAGCCGAGCGTTGGAAACCAATCATTTTCGTCTCTACTTCCAAAAGATTGTCTCTATTAGCTCTAGCCCATCATTAGAGCATTATGAAATTTTGCTAAGAATGCTAGACGAAAATGGAGAAATAGTCGCTCCCAATGAGTTTATTCCCGCCGCCGAGCGTTATGGATTGATAACTAAGATCGATTGTTGGGTAATCGAAACTTTTTTCTCTAATTATCATAATTTATCAGGGCAACAAGTTCTTACTGATGGCTTATATACGATCAATATTTCTGGCGCTAGCATTAGTAACAATCAATTTATGATGTTTTTAATCGACCAATTTCCTCGCTACCAAATTCCTCCTCAGAGCATTTGTTTTGAAATCACGGAAACCGCCGCGATCGCGAATTTTGAGCAAGCCAGATATTTCATGAGCGAACTCAAAAAGATTGGGTGTCGCTTTGCTTTAGATGATTTTGGCAGTGGGTTGAGTTCCTTTGCGTATCTGATCAATTTACCAGTTGATTATCTAAAAATTGATGGTACTTTTGTCAAGAATATTAGTCATAATTTGATTTCTCAAGCGATCGTTGAAGGCTTTAATGGTATTGCCCATGCGATGAATCTTAAAACTATAGCTGAGTTTGTCGAAGACGAGACTATCTTAGAAAAATTGCAGGAGATTGGAGTAGATTATGCTCAGGGGTATGGGATCGGCCATCCCGTCCCTATTAACTTTAATCGCTAGCCGTCCCATTATCTCTCTTGTGTCACTCTGGGATAAAACCTCGATCATGAGATAATGAGCAAGGCATGGGTATTTTGGGTAGAAAAAATATCCTGATATTTTGCTAAAGCCTTGAGGAAAATTCGTTGCGGGCGTGAGTTAAATCTGATTCATTGAACAGGTAATTATCAATAAACAAGGTAAGAAATCCGATCGCCAGCCTGTAAAATGACGTACAGCCGATCGATCGCACTCAGCCAGCGGGCTGATTGCCTGACCCCTGCGCCCTGTCTGGAGGTTTCAAGAAAGTCGATCGGCCGCTGCTACAAGCCTGACTCAATTTACTGTGTCACCTTGAGATGGAATGTGCTGTAATTGTACAGGATTGAGTGTTCTATTAGAAATAAACCGGAAAATTTGCCATGAAAGCAGTTGCGTTCGATCGCTACGGTCCAGCCGAGGAATTGCAGTACCGAGAATTAGAAAAGCCGATCGCCAAATCCAATGAATTATTAGTGCGAGTTCGCGCTAGCAGCGTCAATCCAGTAGACTGGAAAATCCGGCAAGGACACCTGCAATTATTGACAGGATTTAACTTTCCTCGAATTGTCGGTTCTGACATATCGGGAGTTGTCGTGGAAGTCGGCCCAGAAGTAACCCAATTTCAACCCGGAGATGAAGTTTATACTTTCTTAAATCCCATCAATGGGGGTGCTTGTGCCGAATACGCTGCCGTGGCAGAATCGGATGCGGCAATAAAACCTAAAAACATCACTCATACAGAAGCAGCAGCGGTACCGATCGCAGGTTTAACAGCTTTGCAATCACTCCGGGATTTGGGTCAAATTCAAGCAGGAAACAAAGTATTGATTAACGGCGCTTCCGGCGGAGTCGGAACTTTTGCCGTGCAAGTCGCAAAAGCAATGAACGCGGAAGTAACAGGAGTTTGCAGCGCTAAAAACAGAGAATTTGTCAAGAGTTTGGGAGCAGATTTTGTCCTGGATTACGCGGAAGTTGACTTTACTCAACAGCCGGATAAATATGATATAATCTTGGATGCTGTCGGGACAAGAACATTTGCTGAGTGCGAAAAAGTCCTGCAACCCGAGGGAGTTTATATCTCGACTTTGCCAAGCTTTGACAACCTCGTACCAATTTTAACGAGCTGGTTTGTATCGGGTAAAAAAGCTAAATTAATTGTTGCCAATGCCAACACCAGCGATTTAGGGGTTTTGCGGGAATTAATAGAATGCGGTAAAGTTGAGCCGATTGTCGATCGCACTTACAGCTTACAAGAAGTAGCAGCAGCCCACGTTTACAGCGAAACTTGCCGCGCTGTCGGCAAAATTGCGATCGGGATTGACAGTTAAAAAAATCATGTTTAACCAAAAGCAATTAGAAATACAACTCTCTGGTTGGAACCTGATAATCCAATCGCGACCGGAAGAAACTCAAGCTTACATTCGGCGGGGATGGTTAAATTTAAACTAAGACAAATTGCCGAGTCTATCGCCTATTTCGACACCGCCGAAAAACTAGACTGGCGCATTATACCTTAGCTGTGGCAGCGCGGACTTTCCTACTAAGTTGCCAGATTTGCCGAGGGAGGAAAACAGTTTGAAATCAACTTAACAGTCAACGGTAAAGACGTACAGGAAACCGTGCTTGGCGTTAAAAATGACGCCTGATTGGTGATACGGCAAGTTTAGGAAGTTTTTGCCGGAAACTGCAAGCCAGACCGTGTTTGAGCGGCAGAGAAAAAAGAAGGCAAGCGCGGCAGTTTCTAGAGCCACTGATACTTAGGATTGTACTCGGAAGCGGAAAATGACCGAAGAGCGATCGCAAACCTGCATTCTCAAAGCAGTGTCAGAATCCCAGCCCGATGACTATATGTGGTACGTGGCAAAAGTCCACCAAAAAATGCGCGGTTGGAGTTACAGTAAAAGAGCGATCGCCCGCAGTTTGCATAAATAGGACGCTTGCCCAAAAAACCCGGTTTCTAGGTAAAATCTTCGTTGTGAGCGAGGTAAATTCACCCATAAACCTGGTTTTTGAATCCATCTGCGTCCGTGACTAATAAACCTAAAACCTAAATAAAATCAAAAATTCCTATGACTGTTCCCTCAAACTTGGAGACATCCGAACAAGGTTCCGACAACAATCTCGAAGCAATTAGCCCGGAAAACAGCATTGCACCAATCGCAGGCGGTGCGATGGGTTCCCGCAACCTAGAAAACGAATTTCTAGACGAACTTCCCGACGAAGTTGAGATGTCTTTGTTCGACCATTTAGAAGAATTGCGGCAGCGACTTTTCTACTCGCTAATTGCAGTAGCAATCGCTGTAATCGGTTGCTTTTTCACAGTTAAACCCATCGTGCAACTGCTAGAAGTACCGGCCGGACCCGTCAAGTTTCTGCAACTAGCTCCCGGCGAGTATTTCTTTGTTTCTATCGAAGTAGCCGGATACAGCGGTTTGCTCGTCGCCAGTCCGTTTATTTTTTACCAGATAGCGCTGTTTGTTCTCCCCGGCTTGACCCGCAAAGAACGCAGGTTGCTCGGGCCTGTGTTTTTCGGTTCGAGTTTCCTATTTTTGGGCGGGTTAGTATTTGCTTACATCGCTCTGATTCCGGCGGCGCTCAACTTCTTTGTTAGCTATGGGGCGGATGTTGTAGAGCAGTTGTGGTCGATCGACAAATACTTTAAATTTGTGCTGCTGTTAATGTTCAGCACCGGCTTAGCTTTTCAAATCCCGATCGTCCAAGTATTGCTCGGCGTTTTGGGCATAGTTTCTTCCAACCAAATGCTCTCCGGCTGGCGGTATGTAGTCTTGGGAGCGGCCGTTTTGGGAGCGGTTTTAACGCCTTCTACTGACCCTTTAACGCAAAGTCTTTTAGGAGGTGCGGTGCTCGGCTTGTATTTTGGCGGGGTTGGTTTGGTAAAGCTTTTAGGACGGTGATTTCTTAATGATCTAAAATAAACACGATCGAGTTATAAATCCTTGAAAAAATGCGAGAACTTTACCCGCCTAGACACCCTTATAACGAAGGAAAACTCAAAGTTTCTGACCTCCATACCATTCATTTTGAAGAATCTGGCAACCCAGAGGGAAAACCTATTGTATTGCTACACGGGGGACCAGGAGGTGGATGTCCGCCTTTTTATCGACAATATTTTGACCCGGAAAAGTGGCGTTTGGTGATGTTTGACCAACGCGGATGCGGTCAAAGTAAACCTCATGCAGAATTGCAAGAAAATACCACTTGGGATTTAGTCAACGATATTGAGAAACTTCGAGAATATTTAAATATTCATCAATGGGTTGTTTTTGGTGGTAGTTGGGGAAGCACTCTATCTTTAGCTTACAGTCAAACCCATCCCGACCGTTGCAAGGGTTTAATCTTGCGGGGCATTTTTATGTTGAGAAAAAAAGAAATTCGCTGGTTTTATCAAGAAGGAGCAAGTTATATTTTCCCGGATGCTTGGGAGGAATATGTTAAACCTATCCCCATAAATGAAAGGGATGATCTGCTAACAGCTTATTACCAACGCTTGACGAGTCCAGACGATCAAATTAGATTAGAAGCGGCTCGTGCTTGGTCAATTTGGGAAGGGAGTACGAGTAGATTATTTCCAGATTTAGATTTAAAGCAAAGGTTTGGAATTGATGCTTTCGCGGAGGCGTTTGCCAGAATTGAGTGCCATTATTTTATCAATAAGGGATTTATAGATCCGGAAGATAAATTGCTTTTAAATATAGATCGCATCCGCAAGATTCCGGCGGTTATCGTTCAGGGAAGATATGATGTTGTTTGCCCGATGATGTCGGCGTGGGAACTGCATCGTGCTTGGCCTGAAGCTGAGTTCATTGTAGTTGCCGATGCCGGACATTCGATGAGCGAACCGGGAATTCGCACCTGTTTAATGGAGGCAACAGATAAGTTCGCAGACTGGTAGTCATCCAAATTGCTAATGGTTAATTGCTAATTTAAAATTAGTCCTATAAATATTTTCCGCGTGATGGTAATTTATTGCTGAGTATTGGGCGCTCGCTCAATTTTAAGGTCGATCAAAAATATAGAGACGCGATCGCCCGCGCCTCTATAATTACTAAAAGTTAAAATTCAACACCAAAGTTTGATCAAAACTTTGACTACATTCGGAACTGTTCTACTTCGGGAGTATAGCCGATCGGCAAAACGTAATCCAGATTCTCGTGGGGACGAGCAATTATGTGATACGATAGCAACTTTCCACCATCGACCTTTTTAACTGATTCAATTCCAGCAGCAACGGCTGCTTGCACTTCAGAAACATCTCCTCGCACTATAATTGTCCAGTAGGCGCGGGTTATTTTCTCATAGCGAACTAAAGTAACACGGGCTGCTTTCACCATAGAGTCTGCAACTTCTACGGCAGCGGGAAATCCTAAGACTTCAACCATTCCCAGTGCAACACCCATTACAACATTCTCCTAAGTTTCACAAGATATCTGACCTTCATTGTATGTGAAATTGTTGACAGAAATTGGTTCGGATGATTTTGGTAAGAATGAAGGACGATCGCCCAAAATTAAAAAAGCCCCTAAAAAGCCCCACAAGCTGTTGCGGCATTTAAATCCCACAGCAGGCCGCGCGCAGCAAAGCCCGCCACACAAGACTTTGAATCAAAACACCTGTGCAAATTAGATGCGCGACATCTTAGTTTCTCACCAGCGGCAAGTCGTATGACAAGCTCGCAGATCGATTTTCGGGACTTTGGACTCAACTAATCCAGCCGCGGCGCGACACAAAACTTTAGGGAACTCCCCCAGATCCCGGCTGTGGAGTCAATCTAAAATCTAAAATCTAAAATCTAAAATCGACTGAGCGATTCAAAACTCGTCTAGCAACCACTCCGAGGCTCTTTCACCCAAATCTAGGGGAACGCTGACAGCTTTGCCCAAGCGCGGGCGATCGCGAGTAGTTACGATAAATTCTCTCACCTGTGCCGTGCTGCCCCAGCCGTTGAGGTAATTGGCCACCGCATCCAAATGCTCGAAATAATCAGCCTCCGTCATCGGAAAAGATGCCTGTTCTAGATATTTCCACATAACTTGCACAAAAATCTTGCCCCGCGTCCGCCGCAATCTGATATCGTAAGACTTTCCCCATTTTTCTAGCAGTAGCTGGTGTAAATCCTTACCCGTCATGGTTGCTCCTGAGTTAATCCATTAAACAATAAAAGACAAAGTTCAAAAAATGTAATAATACTCTAATAAAGGCTGGAAGGCGCATTCTTAAAAGGAATTTTCGCGGCCTAAAATTTGTGCGAGCAGATTAACGGCAATTATCCTCCTTCCTCTGCACGTACAGGTTCGCTAACAGCTAACAAACAAACGTAACTTAAAACCGTAAAGGCAGGTCATGGCTCAATCTTCTGCTGGAAATCCCGATGTCCCCGATATGGGGCGTCGCCAATTTATGAATTTGCTGACGTTCGGTACAGTCACAGGTGTTGCACTGGGCGCACTCTATCCCGTTGTCCAATATTTTGTTCCTCCGTCGAGTGGGGCAGTTGGCGGCGGAGTGACAGCTAAAGATGCCTTGGGCAACGACATCCTCGTTAGCGAATATTTGGCTTCGCACCCTGCGGGCGATCGCACTTTAGCCCAAGGTCTCAAAGGCGACCCCACTTATCTTGTGGTGGAAAATGACCAATCTCTCGCCGACTACGGCATCAATGCAGTTTGCACTCACTTGGGTTGCGTCGTGCCTTGGAATGTTAGCGAAAACAAGTTTATCTGTCCTTGCCACGGTTCTCAATACAACAATGAGGGCAAAGTGGTGCGCGGCCCAGCGCCTTTGTCTCTGGCCCTGGCCCACGCCACTGTCGCAGATGACAAGATCGCTTTTACCCCTTGGAAAGAAACTGATTTCCGCACCGGCGAAGCACCTTGGTGGTCTTAAATGATTTTGGATTTTAGATTTTAGATTTTAGATTGGGGATCGGCGGTGAAAATTACAGATAATTGCATCCCTAAAACAGTCTAATCATCCAAAATCCAAAATTCCAAATTCCAAATCTAAAATTCACGCATTGTCTGACCTTTGAGATTGAATACTCTGATGCCACAAACTAATTTATCTGCGATATTTCGCCACAGTGCCAGGACGATCGCGAAAACAGCCTTAATTGCGATCGCAGCAGCAGGATTTTTCCTCACCAGCGACATCGCACTTCCCCAAGCAGCATTTGCTTACCCTTTCTGGGCCCAGCAAACAGCACCCGCTACTCCCCGCGAAGCAACAGGCCGCATTGTTTGCGCTAACTGTCACCTCGGTGCAAAAGTGACTGAAGTTGAAGTGCCGCAATCTGTTTTGCCTGACACAGTGTTTGAAGCTATTGTCAAGGTTCCCTACGATACTAACGTTCAACAAGTTGTCGGCGACGGCACCAAAGGCGGCTTGAATGTCGGCGCAGTTGTGATGTTGCCCGAAGGTTTCAAGATTGCTCCCGCTGACAGAATTCCCGAAGAAATGAAGGAAAAAGTCGGCGATCTTTACTTCCAACCTTACAGCGAAACCCAAGAAAATATTGTTTTAGTGGGCCCGGTGCCGGGAGAACAGTACAAAGAATTGGTATTCCCCGTTTTGTCGCCGAATCCGGAAACAGACAAGTCGGTTCACTACGGCAAATACCAAATTTATGTCGGAGGCAACCGCGGTCGCGGTCAGGTTTATCCTACTGGTGAAAAGAGCAATAATAGTGTTTATAATGCTTCGGTAGCTGGCACCATTTCTAAGATTGCTCAACCTGAAGATGGCGGTTATCAAGTGACAATTCAACCTGCCGAAGGTGCAGCCGTTGTTGATACGATTCCCGCAGGCCCTGAACTGATTGTTACCGAAGGACAAACAGTTGCAGCAGGCGAACTTTTGACGAACAATCCTAATGTGGGCGGCTTCGGTCAAAAAGACGTGGAGATTGTGCTGCAAAGTGCCGATCGAGTTAAAGGATTGATGGCTTTCGTGGCTTTGACCATGCTGGCTCAAATTATGCTGGTTCTCAAGAAGAAACAGGTCGAAAAAGTTCAAGCTGCTGAAATGAATTTCTAAGTGCGGCTGTAATTAGTTGGGTAAGGTACTCTGTGCATACCTAACTATTATGTAAGTAGGGCGGGTATTCCCCGCCTTATTGTTTAATAAATAACAAGTAAAATAATGTCAATTGATGAGAAAATAGTAGAAGTAGGCCCGCTGCAATGGTTTTATCGGGAAACAAATCCGGTTAACGAAACTGGTAAATTACCCGTACTGCTGCTGCACGGTTTGCCGTCCCAGAGTTTTACCTGGACTGTAATTATGCCGGATTTAGCTGCCCAGGGATTTAGATCGATCGCCCCAGATTGGGTGGGCTACGGGCGATCGACAAAACCAGACAAGCGCGACTTTGCCTATACTCCCGATGCTTTTGTTGACGCCCTCGCTGGCTTTATTCAAACTCTAGAATTAGACCGATTTTACCTCGTTGTCCAAGGATTTTTAGCTTCAGCCGGCCTTCAATACGCTTTGCGAAATCCCGATAAAATAGAGCGTTTAGCTATCATCAATACACCAGTTTCAGCAGATATAAAATTGCCTTGGAAAATGCAGCAGTTGGGGCTGCCTTTTATTGGCGACATGATGACGCAAGACCCGCTTTTGGTTGACAGAACTCTCGAAGGTGGCAGCCGCCAGACGATATCAGACAAAGATTTAGATGTTTACCGCCGCCCGTTTTTGAAGAGTTCGGATGCGGGTCGATCGCTCATGAATACAGTCCGCAATATTCAATTGCCGCAGTCAATGGCAGAAATTGAATCCGGCTTGAAAGCCTGGACTCGACCAACTTTATTTGTGTGGGGTTTGACAGACCCTTGGCTGAGTGTTGAACCAGCTCAAAAGCTAGTCGGTTCCCTGCAAAATGCAGAGTTAGTCACACTCGAACAAGCGGGGCATTATCCTCAAGAACATTGGTCAGAAAAAGTTGGCGATGCTCTGATAACTTTTCTGCGCCGCCAGGAGGTAAAATAATATTTTGTACATAACTCTCGGTGCTAGGTCAGTGAACCAGCTCCTCGCCGAGCTGCATTCCCAGGCAGAGCCTGAGAACTAGAAATCTAAAATCTAAAATCTAAAATCGATATGACTCGTCCCCGTTCAATTTTTGCCTTGATGATGGCGTTTTTGATGGCATTTCTGGTTAGTTGCAGTAGTGTCGAAGCAAAAGTTCCAACGACTTACACAGCAGCCCAAATCCAGCAAATTCAGCGCTCTGTTCCTACCCTGACAGAGTTGCGATCGCGCATGGACAAATTGGGAACCCTAATTCAAAAGCGAAATTGGGTTGATACCAGAACTTACATTCACGGGCCTCTCGGCGAATTGCGCAGCGCCATGAGAACCGTGTCTGGTAGTTTGTTGCCGAAAGCTCAAGAACAAGCTGTTGATTTGACTAAAAGTTTGTTTGCTGATTTGGTAGAGATTGACAACGCTGCTAAAGCGGCTGACTATGCGAAAATCACGGCTAGTTATCGAAAAGCCGTGAATGATTTCGATACCTTCTTGCAGCTAATTCCTAAAGCCTAATAACTTTGGGTTTGTAGGGTGCGCACGGATCGCCAAGATAATTCACCAAGGTAGGGTGCGCACGGATCAGCGAGATAATTTGATCCGTGCGCACCCTACTAATCTTTAGTAGGGTACTCCGTACACACTCAACGAAAAACTACGATAAATTTCTATAAAATCTAAAATCTAAAATCTAAAATCTAAAATTGAATGATTCGTGTTGCAATTATTGGTTGCGGTATTGTTGGGGCTTCGATCGCCTTTGAACTAAGTCAATTTCCCGAACTGAAAGTTACTGTGTTCGACAAACAGCCGCCGGCACAAGGTTCTACTGGCGCTGCCCTCGGTGTTTTGATGGGAGTTATCAGCCACAAAACTAAGGGCAGAAATTGGCAGTTGAGGGGAACTAGCCTTCAGCGCTACGAAACTTTGATTCCTGAATTGGAAGCAGTTACGGGGCGAAAAATTCCTTTTAACAAACAAGGAATTTTAATGCTTTGTTCGGCGGAGGGAGAGGATTTAAGTAAGTGGGAAAAGTTGGTAGCAACTCGCGAGTCTCAAGGTTGGAAATTAGAAATTTGGGATGTGGAGCGAGTGCGCGATCGCTGCCCTCATCTCTATTTAAATGATAAGATTATTGCTGCGATTTATTCGCCTCAAGACCGACAAGTAGATCCGACGGCGCTAACTTTGGCTTTGGTTGATGCTGCTGAACGAAATGGAGTGATTTTTGAGTTTGGGGTGGAAGTTGAAGGAATTACTCAGTTGAATTCTCAGGTGTCTCAGATTCAACTTCCATCTTCCATTACTGTCAATATGTCTAGTGGAACAGGCATCTTGCCTGTTATTGAAAATTTCGATCGACTAATTGTGGCGGCTGGTTTGGGTTCTGCTGCTGTGACTGCATCGTTAAATCAGTTGGTTGACATTCGCCCGGTGTTGGGACAAGCGCTGCATTTGCGATCGCCCAATCCTTTAGGAAACCGAGATTTTAGCCCGGTAATTACGTGCGATGACGTTCACATTGTGCCTTTGGAAAATCAGGAATATTGGGTGGGGGCGACGGTTGAGTTTTCAGAAAATGGTGGGGAAATTCAGGCAAATGCTGATATGTTGGGGCAAGTGATGGCAAGGGCGATCGCACTTTGTCCGGGCTTAGCAGAAGCTGAAATCATCAGGAAATGGTCGGGATTGCGCCCGCGGCCGGAAGGACGACCGGCACCAATTATCGAGACGCTTCCGGGTAACGATCGCGTTCTCATCGCCAGCGGCCACTATCGCAACGGTGTTTTGCTGGCCCCTGCAACAGCGCGATCGATTCGAGAAATGATTTTGCAATAATTAACAAATGTTAATACAATCAAGATAGCGATTCATATCTTACATCTCAATATGTCCGACAAACCTTTAGGTAAACCCCGCTCTTTGTGGCGAGTAATTTTGCTGTCTGCAGTCAGCTTGCTGTTATATTACGGATGGTACAAATGGATTATTCAAGAAGAATTGCGTCGCTATAACGGCAGCGGTTGGTCGGGAACTCTTTGCTTGCTTCCCTTTGTTTTAGGAGTAGCCGTCCCCCAAGCTTTGCGCATATTCGACCCTGACGTTCCCGGATGGTTTGGTTGGTTTTCCTTGCTCGGTATTGCTTGGATTTACATCGTGCAGTTCAAACTTTACAACACAGTTAACGAATTGTACCGCCAAGAAGGAATCAAAGAACCGCTAACAGTTTGGTGGATTTTTGTACCAGGTTTAAATTTAGTTGTCGGCTTGCGGCAAATTCATTTTTTGAGCCAGTTTTGGGCGAAAAAACAGGAAATTGAAGTTAAGGATAACTTAGCCGAAAGCATTCCTTTTCTGTCAGCTAACGCTTAAATAAATTAAGCTCCAATCGCTTGGCGCTGCGAGTAAATTTCTTCTATAAGCAGGTCACGCAGTTCATCCGCAATGTCCGTGGGAGGGTTGCCTGCGAGGGCGCGTCCAATCAGCCGTTCTGCTTCCCGGAGTTGGGCACACTCAATGGCAAGTACGGCGGCGCTCCGATGCAGTATAGAACGAGTAGGCTCAAAATCCCATTCGTTTGCTACTAAATCCGCTGCCGCCCGTTCTTTCGCAAAGGCGGCTCTGGTGAGTGCAGTCACTTGGTCGATATCACCGCACTGACGGGCGAGAACAGCTCGATCGACCAGTTCCATTGCTTCGTGGTGAAGGGCTTCTACGGTCTGCATTTTTTGACGATCCGTGCTTTGGGAGTACCGAACTCAATTACAGATACATAGCCAGGAGCTACGTCATCTGAAGGGCGGATTTGTTCTAATTTTATGTTAACTCTGGCTTGAATAATGCTGTCAGAACCTTTACGAATCCCGGAGACTTCTAAGCGGGCTTTACGCTGAAATAGCGTGCCTGGATCTTCGAGCGAACCAAGCCAAAAGTCAAAACCTAACCCTTTACCTTTGACAGAGCGTTCGATGATGGTGAGTCCAGTGAGGTGAGGCAGGATCAACGCTGCGATACCGTAGGCTCCATATTCAGTGGCAACTTCCCGATCGGCGTTGAAGCGACGGATGGTATCATCGATCGCATCCCATTGAATTTGGATTTCACAGGGTTGAATCCCCTCGATTGTCAGCTTCACAGGGATAGAGTGTCCTCCATCGTCGAGGCAAACGGCGGCTGCATCTGCACAGATGGCTCCGAAGGTGAGTGACCAGCCTGGACGTTCGGGCTTGTTGTCGCGCAGGTCATTGAGGGAGAGAATTTTAATCGGGTTAAGGTGGGTCATCAGAGGAGATGGCATGGCGATCGCATCTCCAGAATCTTACAGCATATAGTCTTCAGTCATTTTGTTCTTTTAGCGGGTTCACCCGAAATTATGGTTGAAAACCAAAGTATTGGTAAACCCGCCCTTACCGAGCGACTCTTCACCAGAACCTATTCTGCAAATCCGCTAAAATGAGTTTGAGTTCCGGTTCATTAACCCGCTTAATTGCTTTAGGAATACTTACCCACTGCCGCTTTCTCTTGCTAGCTTCCGGCCAAATTTCCAGAACTGCTTGCACTTGCATTAAAAATACCCCTACCTGCCAAGTACAGCCGGACTTTTGATACTCGTAAGTTCCAAGCAAATCCGGGAACACTTTACCCAACAAACCTGCTTCTTCCCAAGCTTCCTTGGCGGCGGAATCTTGGGGAGTCATGTCAGATTCAATTAATCCTTTGGGAATAACCCAGCGCTTGCTAGCCGAAGAAGTAATCAGCATTACTTCAATTTCTCCGTCTTCAATACGATAGGGAATTACCCCGGATTGTTCTACCAATACAGCGGTTCTTATACTCATAATTTCTGCAATATTTCTGGGTGCAAAAGCTGCTGCTAGTTCATCAAAGGTTTACAACTAAACAATAAAAATTGCCTCCAGATTCTAAATAATTCCCCACTTGAGACAACAAAGTCGAGAATAGAGATAGTTGGCTTTTCCCCTCTGTGGAAAATAGGAAATTCCCCTGCACTCCCACTGAACAATAATATTATTATAATAACCGGGCGCAATCCTCTACCGACAAGCAGATAAAAGCCGATCGACAATATCTGCCTTTAGCTGCGCCGGTATGCGGTTTTACGTCTAATCTTTCTTCGCCTTAGCCTCCAAATTTTCCATACGACTCTTCAAATCTTGATTCTCCTTTTTCACCTGGTCTAATTCTTCCCGCAACTGCTTTACCGCTGCATCAGAACCAGCATTTTTCTGCACTCTTTGCACAGCTTCATCAGCCATGCGGCGGACGCGGCCGTCGGGAGTTTGGTCAGCTAAAGAACCCAAAATGCGAATTGCTTTGCGAGTTTGCATTTGTCCTAATCCCGCTACTACAGAGACTTGAGTCAAGAAAAACGTCTCTTTAGATAATTCTGCCAATCGCTGCAAAATCCGTTCTAAATTGACCTTGGTTTGACCCGTCGAAATTGTGCCCAAAGAGCGAATTGCAGCCAAGCGCAAAGCTTGCGGAGTACCCGCAGCAGTGTATTTCAAAATTAGATTCAGCGCATCTTCAGAAGTTTTCATCTGTGCCAAACCAACGATCGCACCCGATCGCACGATCTCATTCCACCCCTGACGTTCTTTCAGCACGAATTTTAACTCTTTCAGTACCTGTTCGTCGGTCGGTTTTTCGTCGGGGTTAGCTGCTGATATTCCGCCAATAGCACTCGCTGCGGCTGCTTCTACGTAATAGCTGGCGTCGCCTTTTTCTAAGATCGATCTTAGCGCTTTATAAGTTTCGTGAGTTTTGATTTTACTCAGCGCCGCCACCACAGCACGGCGAACGCGAGCATCTTTATCTCTCAAACCAGTTACTAAACCTTCAAAAGCTTGGTCAAGTTTAATTTCTACTAACTCACTGGCAACTTCCGCCCGCACAGCCCAGAACGGCTCTTTCTTGAGAACTTCTGACAGCGTTTTCACCGCTTCCAGTCCTCCCTTTTTCGCCAAAGCGTGGGCAGCATAAATCCGAGAAACCGGGTCGGGATCGAATTGCAACTGAGCTTTTAGTTCCGCAACTCCATATTCTAAAACAACTGTTTTTAAGTATTTATTGCCGACATCAAAACTGATAAATGCAGGCTTCTCCTCTAGGGGGAAATAGAAGCTTTGCTCGCGTTCGTAGACTCGCACTGTAAAAGTTTTTAGGTTCGGGGTTGAAGGCGCAGAACTGTCATCGTATGCCTCTTTTTCCGGCTTGTAACCGAAGCCGATCGGAATTTTCAGATCGAATAAATCTTTCCTGTTACCGTTCCCGTTGTCATTTTTGCTATCTTTTACCTGGGTTTGGGTAACAGTCACTTTTGCTAATTTGCTGTCGCCATCCCAGGAATAAGCAACTTTGTAATCTGGATGACCGCCGCGATAAACGTACTGGTCAAACAAAAACATTAGATTGCGACCGGTAGCCTTTTCTATCGCCCTCAGCAAATCGATCGTTTCTACAGTTTTGTGAGCGTTATCCCGCACAAAAGTGTGAATTGCTTTGTAAAATAATTCGTCACCCAACTCGGCGCGAATCATGTGATAAACGCAAGCGCCTTTTTCGTACAAATGGCGATCGTACAATTCGATTGCTTCGCGGTAAACGTGAGTAACGATCGGGCGGCGGTAGCGGGAACTATCTTCAGCTAAATAATTGCGGGCTTCATTTAACATATAGTAAGCCGCGTCTTCTTTGCCATATTCTTTGTCAGTCCACAGCACCTCGGAATAAGAAGCCATGCCTTCTTTGATCCAAGCGTGAGACCAATGTTTAATTACTACTAAATCGCCGAACCACTGGTGAGCTAATTCGTGGGCGACTAAGCTTTCAGTACCTCGATTGTCGAGAGTGGCGCGTTCGTCTAGCAAGCACCTATCTGTTAGCAAAGTTGTCGAAGTATTTTCCATACCGCCGAAAATGAAATCATCGACGCAGACTTGAGCATATTTCGGAAAAGGGTAAGGATAGCCAAATGCTTCAGAGAAGAATTCAATCATTTGAGGCGTTTTGCCCATGCTGCGCCTAGCGTCTGCTTCGCGGCTTTTTTCAACGTAATAATTAACTGGTTTGCCGTTCCATTCGTCTTTGATTTCTGCGAAATCTCCGACTGCTAAAGTCATTAAATAGGTCGGGTGTACCTGGGTTTGCGACCAGTGATAAATCTTATCGTCGCCATCGTTTTTTGTGCTAATTAATTCGCCGTTGGAAATGGCAAAAAATTGTCTGGGAACTTGCACTCTAATTTCGGAAGTTGCCAACTGTCCGGGATAGTCGAAACAGGGAAACCAGAAGCGGGAATCTTCGTCTTCGCCTTGAGTCCAAACTTGTGTTGGTTTGTCTGGATAATTTTTGTCGGGGCCGACGAAATAGAGACCGCGCTGGGGTTTTTCGACCCAGTATTCGATCGCAATAGTAATTGGTTGGTAAGCTTCTGTTGGTTCGTGCAGTTGAATTTGCAGCACTTCGCCGTCGCTCTCGAAATTTTGCTTGGTTTCACCAACTTTTACCGATTCAATGTTCAGGTTTACCGCATCTAAGGTTAATTTGTCAATGCCGCTGCGGACTGGATTGATGCGGATGCTGCAAGTGCCGCGAAAGCTTTGTTTGGGAATATTCAGCACTAAGTCGAGAAAAATATGCTCTACTTGACCGGGGCGATCTGGATTGTAATGCGGTCGAGCACCGGGCATCTCGAAGGATTTGTGACTGTTTTCAGAATCAAAGTAAGTATTTGACATTGTGATGGCAAAGTTGTGAATCGATCGGCGATCGCTGGCAGCGCAGATCCGGCTGAATTGCCAGCTTATTATAGAGTAGCGCGTCCTAGTTGCTGTTGTCGCTAACTTGTTAAAAACTGGGTCGATCGTTGCCGGGATGGAAAATAAGATTTTTTCGCTACAATATCAGCAAGGCTAATGTCTGCAATCATCAGCCTGCAATTGAAATAGAGAGGGAAATCTGCATGACAGCTACACTATCAGTTCCCAGTTCGCTCGAATCTTGGCTGGGCGACGAAGCCGAAGACTTGCTCACCCATCAAGCGAAAGTTCCTAAAGATTTGTTGCACCTGCCGGGCCCGGATTGGGTCGATCGCATTTTTGCTCAAACCGATCGATCTCCTCAAGTTTTGCGATCGCTTCAGCAACTCTATTCTAGCGGACGCTTGGCAAATACCGGCTATTTATCTATCCTGCCGGTAGACCAAGGAATCGAACACTCGGCGGCCGCTTCTTTTGCACCGAATCCCATCTATTTTGACAGCGAAAACATCATCAAACTAGCAATTTCTGCAGGCTGCAATGCTGTCGCGACAACGCTAGGAGTTTTGGGAAGCGTATCTCGCAAATACGCGCACAAAATCCCTTTTATTGTCAAGCTCAATCACAACGAATTGCTGACTTGTCCCAATCAATACGACCAAATAATGTTTGCTTCTGTCGAACAAGCTTGGAATTTAGGAGCAGTTGCAGTGGGAGCAACAATTTATTTTGGTTCCCCGGAATCGACGCGACAAATCCAAGAAGTCAGTCAAGCTTTTGCCCACGCTCACGAATACGGAATGGCGACAATTTTGTGGTGCTACCTGCGCAACGATATCTTTAAACAAGACAAAGATTATCACCTTGCAGCGGATTTAACCGGGCAAGCAAATCACTTGGGAGTTACAATTCAAGCTGACATTATCAAGCAGAAATTGCCCGAGTGCAACAACGGTTACGAAGCAGTTGCTAAAGCTAGCGGTCACAGTTACGGCAAAACCGACAAGCGCGTTTATTCGGATTTGACAACGGAGCACCCGATCGATCTAACTCGCTATCAAGTGCTCAACTGTTATGCGGGAAGGATGGGTTTAATTAACTCCGGCGGTGCTTCCGGGAAAAGCGATTTTGCTGAAGCAATTCGCACGGCGGTAATCAACAAACGCGCTGGTGGCTGCGGCTTAATTTCCGGTCGCAAAACTTTTCAGCGTCCTTTTGAAGAAGGTGTAAAATTGTTCAACGCAATCCAAGACGTTTATTTGTCGCCAGAAATCTCGATCGCCTAAAAACTCATAGTGCAGAGATTTGCCTCAATATCACAACCTAAACGTAGGGTGCGCACTGCGCACCTTACCTGATTAAAATTCCTTAATATAAGTTGCAACTTAGCTGTAATATTAATACTAGCTGAACACATATAGAGAGACAGTATTTAATTTTAAAATGCCCCACAGCCTTGTTTTAAACCTGCTGCCAGTTGCACCAATTCCATCTCAGTTTTTAACGGGACGGCATCTCCACGCTTTATTTTTGAACCTTGTGAGTGCTGTAGACAGCGATTTGAGTGCGTACCTGCACGATCAATCTCATGAAAAAGCTTTCACTTTAAGCCCTTTTCAAGTAAGCAGAAAAGAGGCTTACAAAAGCAGCACGCCGCAGCTACAAAAGAGAGTTTGGCCTCCTGCTTCCCGCACAATTTCGCAGGCTGTACAGTGGGACTACAAGCAAGCTATTCAGGAAAATACGCCGATTTGGTGGCGAATTTCTCTGCTGGATGACGGTTTGTTCGATCGCCTAACTCAACTTTGGCAGCAACTCAATTTCGATCGCCCTTGGCATCTTGGCCCGACAAATATATACATTACTAATATTTTGAGCGAACCGCAATCAAACCAGCCGTGGGTTAACTTTTGTACTTACGCCGAATTGTTCGATAGAGCTTCGGAAACTGAGCGCCAAATTGCTTTTACTTTTTGCACTCCTACTAATTTTAGGCAAGGTGTGTACGATAGTGCTATGCCCACTCGTGAGAGTATTTTTGGCAGTTTAGTTAATCGCTGGAACAAGTACAGCAGGATTGCGATAGAACCTACTTTCACCGAAGCTATTTTCCCCAGTTTCTTCGATATCCGAACAGAAGTTAGTACGGATTCTCGAAGTAAATTTATTGGCTGCGTCGGCGATATTAGTTATCGAATTATGGGAGATATAGCTCCTGATACTATCAAGCAAATTAACACTTTAGCAGATTTTGCGCTTTACAGCGGAGTCGGGCGAAAGACGCCGATGGGAATGGGAATGACGCGCAGGTTGCAGGATTTTTAATCATTTACTTTTAGGCTGAATTTCACTGACGATTTCATAAACATCAGTGTCTGGAATTTTGGCAAACAAAGGCGTCATCTGTTTCAATATTTCCTGATAAGCTTGGCTTTGATTGGCGGCCATCTCTTCTACGCTTTCCCAAAAAATGATGGCAATACCTTTGTCTGTATTGGGCAATTGCAGCAGGTATGCTCCCTTAAAACCTGTCGCATAAGTTGCAACAGCTTTTTCAAAAAGTTCTTCTGCTTCTTTAAATTTTCCTGGTTTAAATTCGCCAATGGCAACGTAAGCAAACTGATGTCTGAGAAAGTCTAGAAATTCTGACATATCCTTTTCCTCAACAAATCGCGATACAGCAAGGTATATTTTACCCGATCGCCAGAAATTTGTGAAATTCACAGTTTGTAGTTTCGCGCTCAGCTCATCGGCGGATTTATTAATTACACGTAGCTGCGATCGCAACTCAAATAGAAGCTTTTTGAGTTAGCCGGCTGCAATCTCTATTAAATAAACTGTTGAACCCAAGATTTTAGGTCTTCACAATGCTAGGTACGCCGGAGCGATTTCGAGCGCTAGTACAAAAGGTAAAGCTGCTGATAGATCGAATAAGCGTGCGTAGCTGCGATCGCAGGCTTTGAAGTAAAAAGTAGCCCGTAAAAAGTGGGTTTTTGCAATAACCCTATTGAATTTCTTAAAACTCAAATGCCAGAATCATAACATACAAATATAAACAAAGTAAAGAGGAAAGTACAACAAATGAAAAAAATATTAGTCATAGAAGACGACGACTTAATCCGAGAAACCGTATTAGAACTTCTGAAATCGCGAGGTTTTGAAGCTGTCGGCGCCGAAAACGGAGAAGTCGGTATCGAGTTAGCTGCCCAAATTCCCGATTTAATTTTGTCTGATGTCATGATGCCCGAAGTAGACGGTTTAGAAGTTTTCGCGGTTTTGCGATCGCAACCTGCAACCGCCAGCATTCCGTTTATTTTTATGACTGGTTCAGAAATGGAAGGGGTTCTAGAACTTAAAGCAGACGGCTATATCAAGAAACCTTGCAGCGCCGCAAAAATACTCGGGGCGATCGCCGCTCAACTAGAAAAACCGACAATTACCAACCCACAACATCAAAAAGTACAGGACAATTTTGCACCATCAAATCTCAGCTTGCGCGGCTGGAATCAAAAATTTCGATTTGAGATTGCGTGGCTTTGCTCGCAATAACACGCACAGTAACGTTATTGATACACAAGTTGAGGGAATTTCAAACTGCTTCCAGCCAGAGGTGGCTTAGACTGGGTATGTTGAATTTGGTTAAAAATTTATGAACGCACAACCCAAAGGCCGCCTAGTTTGGAATCACTCTACCCACCTTCCCGGTTTGATACCAATTTTAGAGCGCCTCACCCTAAAAATGGGCATTCAAACCGTTACTCCAGGCGTCATCAACAAAGTTAAAGGACACATCCCCCGCATGACATTAAGAGTGTCAGTACCGATCCGCGGGGGATTTAAAATCATCGCCAGACAGGGCAAAACCGTACAAGAAGTCTTTATATTAACCACTCTCAGTCAAGGGGACTTGGAAGAGACGATCGCCCAAACCCTAGCCAAGTGACAATTTTTGCTTAGCAAGCAAAGCCCGGGCCCTAACTGAAGCAGTTTCATCGGTTTGGGCGATTTCCTCAAGCCTGGCCGAAACTTCCGCTAACCAATCGGGTTTAACAGCCGCAGCACCCGCCAAAGCTTGCAAACCCCCCGCTGCTGCGTAGCGAACCACCCATTCAGGGTCTCGGGACGCTTGCTGCAGCGTTTTCACAGCGCGAAGTTGAGCATCGGCAATTTGTTCTGCCGGCATCAGTTCCCAGCAAATCGTCCCCAAACCCCTAGCCGCCGCCCGCCGCACGCTCAAAGCAAAGTCATTCGCCGCTGCATCGAGCAAAATCTCCAAACCCCTGGGGTCGCCAATTCCCGCCAAAGCCCGAACAGCCCAAGCTCTCGCCCCGTAATTGTAGCCGTCAAGCTGTTCTAGAAGCGGCAGCACCGCAGCTTCCCCGAGTTGAATCAGCCCGTCAACGGCGGCAACAGCAGCGCCTGGGTTGTTGTAACCGAGCACTGTAATTAAGGTAGGAATTGCTTGTTGTGAGGAAGCCGCCGCCAGTGCTTTGACTGAGTTTAACAAGCCCTCGGAAGAATCTGCTTGTTCGACAGCCTGAATTAGTTCTAATGCCATTTATTTGTAAGCTTTACCGTGACCATTTTAATTGTAAGTTGGGTCGATCGCGCGATCGAACTTTTTGCAGCGTGGGTGAGGCGCGGCGATCTACTTGAAAAGCTTAGCCTACTCAAAGTAGGACAGTCTTGGTTAAAGAGTCGAATCGGCAAAAAACTCGACTCGATACCCGCGCTAGGAGGTCTTGCGCTGTGCATCCTAACCGTCTTGGCGGTTTCGATAAAACTTAGCCCAAGCATACCGCTGCGGATCTTTTTTTAGCAGATATTCCACAACTTCCCGACGCTTCCCATTTTTAGCATTTTTGACAACCCGCTTCATTTCCGCATCCTGATCTCTGGGTGAAGCACCGCGTTTAATTGCCTCGTTAAACCAACGCTCACCCTCTAAAAATTGACCCCGCTCAAAACAAATAGCTCCCATCAAAGTGTAAGGATGATGACTCTGAGGCTGATACTCAATAGCTTTTAGCGCACACTTTTGTGCATCATCTAATTTATCAATATCTCGAAAAGCACCGCCCCTAGTTGTTAGCAAAGCTGACTTGAGCTTATTTTCTTTTATTTTGTCGAAGTCCAGATTTTCTGTCAGCTTCAATGCACTTCTCGGTTGCCCTGCCTTGCGCCAATGACTGCTAGCATTAGGCAACTTCCATTTATTTCCAGTATTCTTGTACTCCTGTTCATAAAAAAGTGCTTCGATTTTGTGGTAAGCTGTAAAAATCTTGCCAGAGAACAGTCTCTGCCCTTGATCTCGGCGTTGTTCCTGCCACCCATAATAGCTATTGCTCGGTTGAGATGCTTCAAGTTTATTCTCCTCAAGCCAAGCAACATCTGTTGGTTCCAGTCGCTCTCCTTTATCCAGTTTTTGCAGAATTGCGTACAATGGACTAGAAGGTGTTTGATCTTTATAGTCCGAGACTTCATACTTAGACTTCAGAGCAGCAAATCTCTTTTTTTCGGCAAAAGTAATTATGTCTTCACGTTTATTCTGTTTGATCCAATCAAAATCAGCCTCACTCAACGGCTCTCCCGATTGGATTTTGGATTTCAGACTAGCAACATAGTTTTCAATAGCAAAAGTAATTACATCATCACGTCCATTCTGTTTGATCCAATCAAAATCAGCCTCACTCAACGGCTCCCCAGATTGAATTTTGGACTTGAGACTAGCAGCAAATTTGTCAAGCGCCAGAGTAATTGTCTCAGTCAGTTTACGCTTTTTCAGAAAGTTAATATCCGGCTCACCTAGCTGATTTTCTAAATCAATTTTTTTGAGAACTTTATACAGATGGCTAGAGAGGGATGAATCCTCAGATTTATTAGCTTTATACTTAACTTTCAGCTCAGCAAAGTGCCGTGTTTGTTCAATCTCCAAAACCATGCTAAGCGTTTCGCTCAGTTGATGCTCTTCCAGCCAGTTAAGTTCTGACTCGCTCAACTGTATATCTGCATCCAGGTTTTTCAGGATTTTATAGAGTGGACTAGAGGCAGATAAATCCTGGTGAGCCGTGGCTTGATACTTATTCTTTAGCTGAGCAAATACAGTTTTTTGTAATGTATCTCGTTTCTCGATAATAGCAAGTGTTTCTAACAGGTTTTCTTCTTTCAACCATTGACAATCTTTAGGGCTAATTGGCTGGTTTTTGTCCAGTCTCTTCAGAATTTTATAGAGATTGCTAGAGGGGAATGAATCCTCATAAGTAGTAGCTTTGTAACTGAATTTCAGTTGAGTAAACTCCTGCATTTGCCGATAGATATCTATCGCTTCATAAAACCGATAGAATTTCATCCATTCCTGCTCTGACCAACTCAGTCCATCTCCTCTGTCTATTTGGCAAAGGAGGTCATACAGACGATGAGAGATAGATGAATACGAGCGACTAACTCGGTATTTTTTCGCTAGTTCAGCCAAGTGTATCTCTTTTTTTATTTGGTAGTCCTGCATCGCAAGGAAAATGTGTTATAATTTTACTCTTTTAACCTACCTTCAATTTTAGCTTATGAACTGTCCCAAGTGCAACTCTGAATACATCTTGAAAAGTGGTCGCACTCGCTCCGGCAAGCAAAATTTTAAATGTCGAGATTGTGTCAGACAATTTGTCATGACTTCCAGACATCAACCGATTTCAGAAGCAACAAAAGAGTTGATTGATCGACTTTTATTAGAAAAGATATCTCTGGCTGGGATTGTGAGGGCGACTGGGGTTTCGGAACGGTGGTTACAATAATGTAGGCTTTCTCTAGGGATCTTCATAATTGACTCCAGCGTGCCACATATACTAGAAAGAGGAATTCCCCGATATTTATTTCCTTTATGAGTTGCTGTATATTTGACCACTAGGAATGCAAATTCTGCATAAAAATTTTGATCTTTCATAACAGCTACTACCCTCAATATTTTTACTCAAAACCCATGAAAATTAATACTTAAAGCCTCATTCCTCATTCCATCAAATCATCAGCCACCAGTTCACCCTGAGAAAAGCGAGAAAATAGCAGTTCTCAATTACCTGAAATACAGATATGGGGTAGGGAAACAGCACTGCTTTGTCCTGAAATGTGCTGTCTCCTGAATGTACGGCAGACAATTGAGAATCGCTACAGCAATCCTATTTGAGCTGTGAACTAATTTTTTTTAAAGTAAACTATCCATTAAATCCATAACCCGGATAGCATCATCTGATAAAGATAGTGATTCTTGTTGATTTAGGTGATGCTCCAAAACTCCTTTCAGCGCAATCAATTTTAGGCTATTTTCTGCTAAAGTTTCAGAAATAGCTTGCGCTCCGGGCAAATAGCCGATCGCCCCCAAGTCCATCAAAGCCGATCGCCTCAACTGCAAATTATCCCCATTCAAAGCGCTTACCAACCGCTCTCCGTAAATCCGCTCACCAGTTAACTGATACATCGCCCGCGCCGCAGCGTACTGCACCCGCTCCACAGAATGTTCTAAAAAAGGTGAAATTAGCGGTATTGCTTCTGTCGCTTGCAGCGTTCCCAAAGCTTCAATTACCGAGTCGTAAGGTTGCACGAGGTGCGATTTTCCTGGCACTCGCACAGCAACAACTACGCCCCCATCCAATAACTTCATTAGCGGCCCAATAGAATCGCGATCGCCCAGCATTTCTAGAGCTTGAGCCGCCGCTTCCCGCACGTAATAATCGGCGCATTCTAAACAGCGAATCAGGGCCGGCAAGGCTTGTTTGTCGCCCAATTTACCCAGTGCCCGCGCCGCATTTCGCAATAGGGAATAGTCGCCGATTTTTGTTTGTTCTGATTCTTCTTGCAATGCGGCAATTAAAGCTGCAATAGCTGCCGGTTCCTTGACTCGAAATCTGCCAACCCACCAAGCAGCATAATACCGGAGACTGTAATCTTGGGAGTGCAAATTTGCGATCGCCTGTTCCACAGTTAAAGACTCGCCCTCAGCTACACCCGCCGGCGGTGAGTCGGATTCGTAATAATCCATAGTCATTAGTTATTAGTTATTAGTTATTCGGCGATTAAATCGCTGTTATACAGACAAAACCTGCAAGGCAAGGGTTGGGGAAACTCGGCGATTAAAATCGCTAGTAAACAGACAAAACCCGCCTGCGCGGGTTACATTAACTCTTAGTCCGCTTGGAGTGGACTTTGTTTGTCTAGGAGCGATTTTCATCGCACCTTCTAGCCTGTGTCGGAGCGATTTTCATCGCCCCTCCCACCAAACTATTGGTGATCACTCGATGATTCATGGGATGATTCATGGGATGATTCTGCACCCGCGCTCCAAGGATGAATGCTGACAATTTTCCCGCCCATGCGAGTAATCCGCTGCATTTCTTGATTCATCCGATTGTAAGGCACGTTGATAAATGTACTCGCGCTCGATCTAATCGAATAATCCACATTATTTGTTTCATCGCTTTGGCGCAAGCCCACAACTTCATACCGAAAGCAGCGACCAGCAGAAGCTGTATTGCCACTTTTTCCAGCTACAATTTGACCCAACATAAGCTTTTTGGTAATTGGTAATTCTGACTGTTGACTGTTGAATGTTGACTGTTGACTGTTGACTAAAAGCTAGTAACTGCCAACTGCCAACTGCCAACTGCCAACTGCCAACTGACTAAATTGGAGTAATGCTGGCGATTTTCGCGCCCATGCGTTGAAATTTCTGCATTTGCGAGGACAACTCCTCAACAGGTACGATGAAAGCTTTGCTGCTGCGGCGCACGCTGGGATAGCCACCCGTGCGAATGCCCGAAACTTCCACGCGCACCAGCCGCCCTTCTTTGCCGTAAGCTGCCGCGCCGCCGAAAGTGCTGCTGGGAGTTACGTTTCTGGCAGAAGGCCGATATGCCCAACCTTCGTTACCGCCAGAAGGCCCAACTACAGCAGTAGCGGTGTTAGTGCCGAGTTCGACAGCTAAGCGAGAGTTATTGCCTTCTAGTTGAGATGTATCGCTGTTTGCATAGCCGCGATATAACCGGAACATCCGGGTAAAACCGACGGTTTTTTGCCCCCGCTGCGTGTTAAAGCCGCGGTAGTAAGGCACGATACTTTCGCCGAAGTTTTCTTGATACTCTACTGAATCGATGTAAGAATCAATATCAGCATCGTAGCCTTTTGTTTGGTACAAATCTAAGTGCTCAATTACTTCAGATTCGTCGTAGGTAGCGCGACCGAGCAAGTGTTTGTAGTTTAGTTCGATCGTCCGAGTTTGGAAACTGTTGTAGAAAAACTTGGTTTTGTACAGTTCTGACTTAGCTACAGCGCGTACAAATTCTCGTACACTCAAACTGCCGTCCCGCAGCAAAGACTCGGAACTTATAAGTCGCTCGGATTTCATTAAATAGTCGTTGCCCAACACCTGACGGTAAACCGCACGAATCACCGTTTCAACGTCGTCTTTGGTGTAGTTTGGGCGCAGTTCTACCTTCGGCGCATCGCTCAATGCGGATGTTCCCAGTCTGGACGCTGCTGTTGTAATCGCCACCAGATTTTCTCCTAAATTAATGACAAAAGTTTAAAGCTTTGTTGCACTTGAGATTTTTAGGACTAAGGCTAATATGTCTCAAAGTAGGGCGCGCACTGCGCGCCTGCTCAAAGTAGGGTGCGCACTGCGCACCTTACCTATACACATAAAATTGAAGAATTTTTTAGCCTTAGTCCTAATTTGCTAAAGACGTTTCAAAAAAACGTCAATACACAAACTTTAAGCTGTGGTAATACTTACCACTTTGCCGCCACGTTTGTTGATTTGCTGCAAGCGGCCCGAAAGTTGCTCGTAAGGCACGAGGTATTCGGTAGTAGTCCGCCGCACTTGGGGCGAAAAATTAGCCGAACCTTGCATTGCGGTGACTCGGTAGAGTTGGTCGCGAGAACCGCCGGACGTGCCGCCAAGGGCTTTTCCGGTGGAGGCCGTGTATATCGGCGAAGCCATATTTCTCGCTACTTCCCAAGTCAGCCGGGCTTGGGTTTGGTTTTGCGATCGATCGCTAGAAGCAAAACCCCGGTACAGTTGAAACATCCGGTTAAAACCGACGGTTTTTTGACCTCTTTGAGTCGCAAAACCCCGATAGTAAGGCACTACACTTTCGCCAAAATTTTCTTGATACTCAACGGAGTCAATGTAAGAATTGATTTCAGCTTCGTAGCCTTCTGCATTGTACAAATCAACGTGGAAAGCAATTTCCGACTCGTCGTAAGGAGCGCGGCCCAACAAATGCTTGTAATTAAGCTCAATTAACCGCGTTTGCGAGTTCGGATAAAAAAACTTTTTCCGATAGGTTTCGGAATGTGCAATTGACCGCACAAAATCTTTTACTGAAATCTGCCCTTGCAGCAGCAGAGATTCAGCACTGGTAAGTCGTTCGCTCGACATTAAATACTCGTTGCCGAAAACTTGGCTGTAAGCAGCGCGAATTACTGCTTTCGCATCGTCTTGCGTCCAGTGGGGGCGCAGTTCTACCCGTCCCGCTTCTTCAAATGCTTTTATTCCCAACCGTTCTGCTGCACCTAATCCCGCCATCTTTGCTTCTCCCTTTTTTGGTTTAAAAACTGAAAACTGCTTAAAAAAGTATTTGCAAAACTAGGCTTCGATCGCAGATGCCCGGAATTGTAAACAACCGCTAACACTTAAGCTAACAGCAGCTTACAATCCCGGGCATCACGCAAATCTAGCTCAGGGCGTTGATTGCGTAGTCGATGTAGGAAGTCGCTTCAGTTGCAGCGTCGCCACTCAGACCGTGGTTGGCTTTGATGTACTTGAGAGCTTCAACGTACCAGCTAGGAGACAATTCAAATGTCCGGTTGATTTCGTCAACACCTGCAATCAGGTACTCGTCCATCGGACCGGTGCCGCCTGCAACTAAGCAGTAGGTTACCATCCGCAGGTAGTAGCCGATGTCGCGAGCGCACTTGGCTTTACCGGTTGGGGTAGAAGCGTAGTTCGGGCCTTGCATTTGTTGCGTGTACGGGAATTTGTTGTACACAGCTTGAGCTGCACCGTCGATCAAGCGCTGAGAGTTGGCGGTCAACGCTTTAGCTGCTTCCAAACCTGCTGCTGCTTGGCGGAAACGGCCGAAGGCGACTTGCAGTTCTGTGCTGCTCAGGAAACGGCCTTGAGAATCGGCTGCGGTTACTGCTTCAGTCAAAGGGGTTTTCATTGTTCTGGTTTCTCCCTAATGTTGTGTTGTTTTTGTACAAAAATGATTGTTTGCAAAAATGCGATGCTCGCTTCTTTACAAGAAAGGTTCGCTTGGCTATTTTTAGCCGACTGCATTGGCAGCGCGGTCGAAGTAGCTGCCGATTTCAGACATCAGCGAGCTGCAATCACCACGGGTAACGCCGTTGGGGTCGTTAGCGATCGCGATTGCTGCTTCTTTCATTTTTTGCACGCCGGCTGCAACTGAGCCACCGGGAACTCCCAGAGCTTGGTATGTTTCGCGCAGACCGTTCAAGCAGCGGTCGTCCAAAACGCTGGCGTCGCCTGCAAATGTTGCGTAGGTGACGTAGCGCAAGATGATTTCCATATCGCGCAAGCAAGCTGCCATGCGGCGGTTGGTGTACGCATTGCCACCAGGAGCGATCAGTTGAGGCTGTTCGGCGAACAAGGTGCGAGCTGCATTGGCCACGATGGTGGATGCGCTGCCGGTGATGCGGTTTACTGCGTCAATCCGCTTGTTGGCGTCGGAAACCATGCTGCTGAGAGCATCGAGTTGACCCTGAGCTAGAAATTCGCCCCGAGCGTCAGATTGGGAAACCACTTTTGTAAATGCGTCAAACATGAAAGAACTCTCCTACTTGAGTTAATTGAGTTTGGTTGCGGTATAAAACCGTTAAGTTAAATTTGTTCAGGCTACGAGTGCCTGTAAGGGTTGAAATAGGATGCCAGCTAATCTGCTGCTTCCATCGAGTTCTCCCTTTCCGCTACCTGCACTATTGTTACATCGTAACGGACGTTTAAGAAACCTTAGAATTTTTTACATCTTTTATGAGATGCGACAAACCTTGTCAATCAGTGTTTTGTTAACTTTGGCCTGTCGTTTCAACCCTCTGATAATCTTTATACAACGCTCGCCCGCCTTTGTTTATTACAAATTATTACAGAAACTTATCTCTCTAAGAATGTAAACATCTCCGGGGCAAGTGCGGGCAAATCTCCTTCTGAGGGTAGATGCGCGAGGGTACCTCTAAACAAAGAGTTTGCTTCTATCGCCCTGCAGTGGGGGTGGAACCGCCCGGAACCGTCCCGTGGCCCGATCGCCTTTGTGGGCTTTCTCTGGAAAAGCCCAATTGTTAAGAAGTATTAAGTAAATTAAAGTTTTGGTAAAAGAAGGCTGGGGGAATAGGGAAAAAACCAAAAATTCTGCCCAATGTCAGGATGGCTGCAGAATTCGGTGCGGGCAAAATCCAAAAGATTGTGAACCCGCTCGCCACAGCCTCAGCTTTTGCCGGAAATATCAGCATTTAGTGACCAAACTCAGCGCTTGGAAGTTGAAAGACCCGGCCCGGTCTTTCATAACGCGGGGATTCTCTTGTATCATGGGGAGTCCTTGGACTTGACCCAAGACCAAGCATCTACTCTGTGCCCGCAGCGGTTGCAAAAAAACTTTCTTCATCTATCTGTTATATGTTCTGCTTCCCACAGAATAGTCCCACGCAAGCGTGTGGCAAGCTGAGCATTGTGGAGGGTGAGAAAACCAACATAGGCGATCGAGACCTGTCAACGCAGCGCCATTTTTCTTTTAACAACGGGAATAGATGGGTTCGGATACGAGCGTTTGATTAAGTTTTTTTTCAGGTAGGTTTTGACCTGCGGCGCAGGCTGGCATCCCCGGACTAAAATCACTCTTGCTCTCGGCTTCTTTTCTGTTGAATAGTCGAAGGAATTGCTAATTTTTAGTATTGACATCCTCCCCGGCGTGAACGCACGGGGATTCCAAGAATCACTTCTTGGGCTTCCTCTTTCCACGACTCGGCTTACATTGAGGAGTTACCTCACCAATGCAGAGGTCGATGTCTTCAGAGGCGTTTAACGTTCCCGTGTGTCCCACGGTACGGAGTGCTAACTCAAGTATGTTAATTGCCGCATTCCAGTCTCGGTCTAGTACAAAACCACAATGATGACAGCGATGTGTTCTTTGACTCAAAGACTTCTTGATGACTTCCCCACATTTGGAGCAGTTTTGAGAAGTGTAGTGCGGTGGTACCGCAACCGTTACCACACCAAACACTTTGCCAAAATATTCCAACCATTGACGGAAAGCCGACCATGCAGCATCAGATATAGACTTTGACAGCTTTCTGTTTCTAACCATGTTACGCACCTGCAAGTCCTCATAGGCAACCAAGTCGTTAGACTGGATGACGCATCTTGCTAACTTCACGGCAAAATCTTTACGCTGCCTACTTACCTTGAGGTGCTTTCGACTGAGGCGATTTCTCGCTTTGGCTCTGTTTTTCGACCCTTTGGTCGTGCGAGAAAGTTTACGACTAAGACGCTTGAGCGCTTTCTCGGACTTTCTCTGATGACGGGGGTTCTCGATTGTTTGACCGTCCGAATCGGTGTAGAAGTGAGTCAATCCCACATCCAGTCCAACAGTCTTACCCGTTGGCTTTCTCTTCTCTACCCGTTCTTGGTCAATGCAAAACTGAACGTAGTACCCATCAGCTCTACGAACAACACGCACTCGCTTAATCTGCTTCAACTGGTAGAAGTGCAGGTCACGAGTTCCCCACATCTTGAAGCTTCCTGCTTCAAACCCATCAGTGAAGGTGATAGTTCGTCTATCGAACGACAACTTCCAGCCCGTTGTTTTATATTCAACAGAGCCATGTGTTTGATGCTTCTTAAAGCGTGGGAAGCCTTTCTTCCCGGGCTTGTTTTTTTTGCAGTTGTCATAAAACCGAGCGATAGAACTCCAAGCCCGCTCAGCACAAGCTTGTCGAGCTTGGGAGTTAAGTTTGCCAGCCCAAGGGAACAATGCGGCGAGAACAGCGCAATAGGCGCTCAACTCGTACTTACCAATCCCCTTGTTGTCCAACCAGTATCTAAGGCAGCTATTGCGGACAAAGCGAGCAGTGCGAATGGCTTCATCGAGCCGCTCGTACTGCTGTGCAAATCCCTCTAGTTTTGCCTCAAAAACAAGCATACTTACGCTGACATAACTAGCGTAAGCATACCACCGTTAAAGAAAGCCGTCCTAGAAGGACGGGGCTTTAAACCCATTATTTTTGGTAAGGTGGATAAGTGCTATCAGCGGTAGGTCTACAAACGGCGCGATCGAGCAGCCAGACGCAATGAAGTTAAAAGCTTTTTGCTTCCCCGGCATCGAACCGCCCAAAACCAATCCCAAGTTAAACAGTTTTTTATTCAGAACTCAAAACTTAAAACTCTCTTACTGTAATCAGCCAGATGGATCGGCTGTAGCTGTCCGGCCGCAACCACCTTTATGCCCCATGACCGATCGTAATTTATGTCTTCAAATTCTCCCTCTTCTTGGCACACCGTAGCAATTGACCAAACTCTCCAGCAGCTAAGCAGCAACAAAGACGCTGGCTTGAGCAGCCAACAGGTGTCAGAACGCTTGCAGCAATACGGCCCCAACGAACTAGAAGAAACAGGAGGCCGCAGTCCGTGGTCGATTTTTGTCGATCAGTTCACCAACATCATGTTGTTGATGCTGATGGGTGTGGCCGTGATTTCGGCTTTTTTGGACATCAGGTCAAATACTTTTCCCAAAGATGCGATCGCCATTTTTGCGATCGTCATACTCAACGGCATTCTCGGCTTTTTCCAAGAGCAAAGTGCTGAAAAAGCCCTCGCAGCCCTCAAAAACCTTGCTTCCCCCCTAGTCAGAGTCCTGCGGGACGGCAAAACTTCCGACATAGCAGCCAAGGAACTTGTACCCGGAGATGTGATGCTGTTAGAGGCTGGGGTAAAAATAGCAGCAGACGCACGCTTGATCGAAACATCAAATCTGCAAGTCCGAGAATCTGCTTTGACGGGAGAAGCTCTAGCAGTTACCAAGCAAGCAGAGCTAGAACTTCCAGAAGATGCTTCCTTGGGCGATCGACTCAACCTGATTTTTCAGGGCACAGAAGTTGTTCAGGGACGAGCAAAGGCGATCGTCACCAACACCGCAATGCAAACTGAACTGGGCAAAATTGCCGCCATGCTTCAGTCAGTAGAAAACGAACCGACTCCCCTGCAACAGCGGATGGATCAGTTGGGAAAGGTTCTAGTCTCCGGTGCCCTAACCTTAGTCGCAATTGTCGTCATCGGCGGCATGATTACCTTCCAAAACGGCAGCCTCGGGTTCGATACCAGCAGGTGGGAAGATTTGTTAGAAGTTTCTCTGAGCATGGCTGTGGCTGTGGTCCCCGAAGGACTCGCAGCAGTCGTGACAGTTACTCTGGCACTCGGAACTAGGCGGATGGTGAAGCGAAACGCCCTGATTCGCAAACTGCCTGCAGTAGAAACTTTGGGCTCGGTAACTACCATTTGTTCTGACAAAACAGGTACTCTGACTCAAAATAAAATGGTAGTTCAGCTAGTGTCTACGGGCGACTGCACAGTCGCCGTCGCAGGCGACGGCTATGCGCCGATCGGAGATTTTACCGATCGCCTGACATCGGCCAAAATTAATAATTTAGAGGAATATCCAGAACTCGAATCTTTATTAATTGCCTGTGCAGTTTGCAACGACGCAGTATTGCAACAAGAACAGCAAGAATGGCAGATTTTAGGCGACCCCACAGAAGGAGCTCTGCTGTGTGTAGCGGGAAAAGCAGGCATTTATAAGGAAAAACAGTCTCAATTGCTGCCGCGGACGGCGGAATTTCCTTTTTCTTCCGAACGCAAACGGATGAGCGTAATTTGCGAAGTGCCGGGCCGATCTGGAAATTCGGGATTTCCCGCAGCACAAGGACAGCAGCCGAATTATTTGATGCTGACCAAAGGCTCTCCAGAGTTGACTTTGGAGCGCTGCAAAGGCATTATAGTCGGCGATCGAGTACAACCTTTAACCCAGGAAATGCGCGATCGCATCCTTGTGGAAAACAACAACATGGCAAGCGGCGGTTTGCGAGTCCTCGGGTTTGCGTACAAACTCTGGGAAAACATACCGCCCGAAGGTTCTGAGGAAACCAGCGAACAAGACATGATTTGGCTGGGACTCGTCAGTATGCTGGACGCCCCGCGCCCGGAAGTGCGGGAAGCTGTGGTGAAGTGCCGCGATGCAGGCATTCGGGTGGTGATGATTACAGGAGACCACCAGTTGACAGCAAAAGCCATCGCCTACGATTTAGGTATTGCAACAGAGGGCGATCGAGTTCTCACCGGTCAAGAATTAGAAAAGCTCAGCCAAGAAGAACTCAAACAGCAAGTCGAACAGGTTAGCGTTTACGCCCGCGTCTCCCCAGAACACAAATTGCGGATTGTCCAAGCTTTGCAAAGTTGGGGCAAATTTGTCGCGATGACCGGCGACGGAGTTAACGACGCCCCCGCCTTGAAACAAGCCGATATCGGCATCGCCATGGGGATTACCGGCACCGATGTCAGCAAAGAAGCTAGCGATATGGTGCTCCTCGACGACAACTTCGCAACTATTGTCGCCGCCGCTGAAGAAGGGCGAGTGGTTTATAGCAATATTCGCCGCTTTATTAAATACATTTTGGGCAGCAACATCGGCGAAGTTTTGACAATTGCGGCCGCACCTTTAATGGGTTTGGGAGGAGTGCCGCTGACGCCGCTGCAAATTTTGTGGATGAACTTAGTAACAGACGGCGTTCCCGCTTTGGCCTTGGCTGTGGAACCGGGGGAACCAAACGTGATGAAAAGGCCTCCTTTCAGTCCGCGAGAAAGTATTTTTGCGCGGGGTTTGGGTTCTTACATGATTCGGATCGGGATTATTTTTGCAATTTTGACGATCGCGATGATGTCCTGGGCTTACGGATATACCACCAACCCTAACCATGTTGGAGATCCGGAGGCTTGGAAAACAATGGTGTTTACAACTCTTTGTTTGGCACAAATGGGTCACGCGATCGCAATTCGGTCTAACACCCAGCTAACTATCGAGTTAAATCCCTTCACTAATGTTTTTGTGTGGGGGGCTGTAATTGTGACTACTATTCTGCAATTGATGCTGATTTACGTTCCGCCGCTGAGAGCATTTTTCGGCACTCATTATTTAACGGCGTTTGAATTGATGGTTTGCTTCGGTTTCAGCGCCCTGATGTTTGTCTGGATTGAAATGGAAAAACTGTTCTTGCGCTTTTACAAATCTAGAAAATAGTGTTAACGGCTGACGAATACTGAGCGATGTTTCATTATTAGCTATATCCCTCGCATTTGGCACTATTCTCTCTTCACATCCGCCAGGGGTTTCAACCCCTGGCTCACAGCCAAATTCATCGCTATGAAGACTCAATAGATTGTGTCACAATTAAACATTTATTAGTTCGTTATAATGTGATTGCGAGCGCAACGCTCGGCGAAAATCGCAATCGTAAAGGCGATCCGTGGCCAACCTGTAAGGTGCGCCCGGTCGTTCACCCTACGATGAGTGTATTACTAATTACCAATTACCAATTACTCATATTATGTATTTGAAAACGCTGCACCTACGGCAGTTTCGGAACTACTTCGATCAAAAGGTAGCCTTTGACGCTCCCAAAACCATTTTAGTAGGAAATAACGCTCAAGGAAAATCTAACTTGTTAGAAGCGGTAGAGTTACTTTCTACATTAAAAAGCCATAGGGTAGGGCGCGATCGCGATTTAATACTCGACTCAAAGCCGAGCGGGCAAATTGATGCTACACTCGAACGTCAAGCCGGACCGATAGACTTAGCTTTAACTCTTCGCTCTCAGGCGCGTCGGACACTAAAGCTCAACGGTGAACCGCTGCGCCGCCATTTAGACTTTTTGAGCGTCTTAAATGTAGTGCAATTTTCTTGTTTGGATTTGGACTTAGTGCGCGGCGGGCCCGAAGGAAGGCGCAATTGGATCGATCGTCTAGTCATCCAGTTAGAACCGATTTACGCTCACATTTTGCAGCAGTACAACCAAATTTTGCGCCAGCGAAACGCTCTGTTGAAACGTTCTAAAGAAATCAGGAAAGCGGAATTTTCCGAAAGTTTTGACAAAATGCAATTTCTTGCACCCGAAAGTCCCGAACCGGAAAATAAAGAAGACTTAGCAATTCCCAACTCCCAATTCCCAATTCCCAGTTCAGAATTAGCTTTGTGGGACGCGCAGTTGGCGACAGCGGGCGCTCGCGTCATCCGCAGGCGCGATCGAATTTTGGAGCGTTTGATGCCTTTAGCTCGAAATTGGCACCGTTCAATTAGCGGTTCAGCAGAAGTTTTAGATGTGAAATACGATGCTAATATTGAAGTAAGTTCGGAATTAATCGCTAAAGAGAATCTCGAAGGAGTGCGGCAAGCATTTTTAGAGAAAATTCAAAAAAGGGCGATCGCAGAACAGTTTCAAGGAACAACTTTAGTCGGCCCCCACCGCGACGATATTACATTTACAATTAACAGTACCCCAGCTCGTCAATACGCTTCCCAAGGCCAGCAGCGAACTCTGGTATTAGCATTAAAATTAGCCGAATTGCAGCTTATTGAAGAAGTCGTCGGCGAAGCACCTTTACTGTTGCTCGACGACGTACTTGCAGAACTCGATCTCAGCCGCCAAAATCAACTTTTAGAAACAATTCAAGAACGATTTCAAACTCTGATTACTACGACTCATTTAGGCGCTTTTGACACTCAGTGGCTGCGACAAACCCAAATTCTCTCCGTCGTTGCTGGACAAATCAATCGATTTTAGATTCTAGATTTTAGATTTTAGATTGACAAATTTTCTGTTTCATGGTAAAGATACAAAAAAATTGAAAAATTGGCATTATTAGCTCAATTCGAGATAGGATAAAGGTTAATTTTGATTACCGCTTTCGCTTCCATTTTTCTAAACCTTATGAAGCATTACATTTCCCGTCTGTTAGCTCTGGTATTAGTTGTTGTCATCGGCATAGCGGGCTGTACCAATGTTCCGGCCACTCTGAGTGGAGATTATGGCACAGACACATTAGCATTAGTGAACAGCTTGAGAACAGCGCTCACTTTACCAGAGGGCGCGCCGGAAAAAGCAGCCGCCCAAGTCGCTGCTCGCACAAGTATCAACGATTTTTTTGCTGCATACCGCCGCGATCCCTCTCTTACCAAGCTGGCATCTTTCACGACAATGCGCACGGCATTAAACTCTTTGGCAGGACATTACAGTTCCTATCCAAACCGTCCCGTTCCTGAAAAGTTGAAAAAGCGTCTTGAGGCAGAATTTCAACAGGTAGAAGCTGCTCTCAACAGAGGATCTTAATCTCACAATTTAGGATAAAGGATAAATTTTAATAATTCATCTTTCATCCTTGATATTTGAGTGTTAACAATTTTTAGTAGAAATATCAACTGCTTTTAGCGCCCGCTGTACCCAGGCGCTTTTTTCAGCATCATTTAGTGAAAAAATACTGAAAAATTGAACTGGAGATGAGATCGAATTTGGGCTTTTTACGCCCTTTATTTTTGAGTCCGCGAAGGCGCGTGCCTGCGCGCCAACACTTAGGCAGAGGAAAGTTTGTATAACATAGCAGCGGTTTAATCACCGAGTCTTATCTTGCCCGCCCTTATTAAATTTAAATAGCCGCCAGATAGAATTTGCATTGTGCGATCGACTTGTGCCATAACTAGGTCAACGGAAAAAAGTAGAAAATTTGTAGCTGCTTGTTGAGCGCGATCGCAAAAAGGCGATCGCCACCCAATTTAAACCAGAAAACCCCATTCCATTCTCCCATGAAAATTGCACCAACTCGCATCGCGAATTTTCAACACCAGCGACGCTTTTTAAGTGCGGTAACTGCTGTTTTAACCAGTAGCTTCATCAGCCAGCTTGTTTGGCCGTTTATCGAAACTCAACCAGCTTTTGCCGAAACATCAGCCTATTGCCAATTATCCAAAGAACAGGTAAATCAAAAAGAAGACTTGCGTCGCGCCGCGCTGTCAGGAAAACGGGAATCTCAGCAAGCATATTTCGCTGTTTTGAGCAAACACGCGCGGGAAATAGCAGAATGCCGCCAAAAAACTTGGCCCGAAACCCAAGCAGTTTGGCTGCGTTTGTATCCCTGCGATGTCAGACCCGGAGAAATCGATCGGGTATTAGACAAAGTTGTGAATAAAGGCTACAACCAAGTCTATATAGAAACATTTTATGACGGTCAAGTGCTGCTACCAGTCGCAGACAATCCTACGGCTTGGCCTTCTGTTTTGAGAAATCGCGGCTACGAGAAATACGACTTGTTAGAAAAGGCGATCGCCAAAGGCAAACAGCGAGGTTTAAAAGTATACGCCTGGTTGTTCACCATGAACTTTGGGTATACCTATTCTCAGCGTTCCGACAGACAGCAAACCCTGGCTATCAACGGTAAAAATCAGACAACTTTAACAGTAGTTCAAGACCCAGGAATTAACGATGACTTAGGAGAAGTTCCGGGCAATCAAGCCTTTATCGACCCCTACAGTCCGCAAGCGAGGCAAGACTATAGTTTGTTAGTAAATCAAATAGTCAAGCGCCAGCCCCAAGGAATGCTATTCGACTACATTCGCTATCTACGGGGCGTCGGGCCTGCTTCAGTTGCTACCAAAGTTCAAGACTTGTGGATTTACGGCCCAGCATCGCAGCAAGTTCTTTTGCAGCGGGCTAACAATCAGCAAGGGCGAGATTTAATTCAGCGATATTTGACTAAGGGATTTATCAATCCTAATGACGTTCAAGCAGTAGTCAAACAGTATCCAACTGAGAAAGAACCTCTTTGGCAAGGGCGAACTCCGCGACCGATACCAATAGCAAATCCAGCTTCTAGAAGGGAGAATGCCGTATCAAGATCGGCTTCAATAACTCCCGCCACTAACAATCCCAACGCTGCACGTCCAACACCAAAACCGACAGCGCCACTTCCCGATACCGGCATACTGCAAAAAGACCTCTGGACACTGAGCGTGGCTCACGCAGTCCAAGGGATTTTAGATTTTTTGGGAATAGCAATTCAGCCAGCTCAAAGGATGGGAATTCCTGTAGGAGCGGTGTTTTTTCCCACCGCAAATCAAACGATAAATCAAGGGGGATTTGATTCGAGATTGCAGCCTTGGGACAAGTTTCCGCCTGCTGTGGAATTCCACGCCATGTCTTACGGCAATTGCGGGGATGTAAGCTGCATTGTGCCACAGGTGCAGCGGACAGTGAGTTTAGCGCCTGCGGGAGCAAAAATTATTCCTGCCATTGCTGGAGATTGGGGAAAACCTCTAAAAAATCGGCCGTCTTTGGAGATTCAAATGCGAGCAATTCGCTCTGCGACGCCGCAAATTAATGCGGTGAGCCATTTTGCTTTTGGGTGGCAAGAACCGGAGGATGAAAGGGCACGGCAAACTTGCCGATTGTAGATAAATTTCTTGACGCACAGGGTATGATTACCTTGTTTTATGGTCGCGGAAAGAGTCTTAAAGCCTACATTTTTTCTCAATAAACCGGGTTTTATCGGAATCGGCGGCGAAACGCCATTGATTTGCCTAAAAAAACCCGGTTTTTGCCTCAGTCTTGCTTTAGTGCGATCGACCTTTTGCAAAACAAAATAATTTACAAAACTTTAAAGCTGGCAGAACAATCAGGCATAATGAGATTGTTCAAAATAAATCCTCTACCTGATGAGTCCCAACATTAATAAAAGATGGGTAATTAAAACCGTTATACTTATCGGATTGAGCCTCACACTTTCCCTGTTGTGGGAAAACAGAAAAACCGCCAATTCAAATCCGCTAATACCGATCGCACCGGTTGAAAATCAGCCTCCAAACCTGCTGAAACCCCGAAAACTAAAAACACCCCATTCTCCCCCCGCAACTCCCTCTCCCAAACCTCCCGAACAACCTTTAGTCTTCGCACCGCCCGCGCAATTTCGCAGCCAAATTGTTTATAAAGCAAGTATTAACAACTCAAAAGTTATCGCCCTGACATTTGACGATGGCCCTTCGCCTGAAACTTTTAAAATATTAGAAGTTTTGCACAAACATCAAGTTGTTGGCACATTTTTCTGCTTGGGTGCCAATTTGCGGGAGTATCCAGAAATTGCGAAAAGAGTTGTGCAAGCGGGAAATGCGATCGGCAATCATACTTGGCATCACTATTCTCACAATGTTACCGAAAAAACAGCATCCGATGAAATAGATAATACTGGTGTTCATATTTATCGATCGACTGGGGCAAAAAGTTTCTTGTTTCGCCCTCCCGGCGGCCGCTTAAATAACGGTTTGGCAAATTACGCTAAAAAGAAAAATTATGTAGTCGTGATGTGGTCGATCGACCCTAAAGACTTTCTGCAACCTCCGGCCGCTGCGATCGCCCGTAGCGTGCTATCCCAAGCTTCAACGGGGGCGATCGTGTTGTTGCACGACGGCGGCGGAAATCGCCAGCAAACAGTCGAGGCACTATCTGCAATTATTCCCAAACTCAAACAGCAGGGATATCGTTTTGTAACCGTACCGCAATTGCTGCAAATGCAAGCTGGACAAAAACAGCGAATTGCCGATCGCAAATCCCAATGAATACACATCTCAGCCAAATTAACTTACTCAGAATTTCATCTGCGTTCATTTGCATTCATCTGCGGTTAAAAATCCAAATTATGCTAAACTTATTAATAACAATAAAACCCTTTATTAATTATTATGCAAAAACTACAAGCAAGAGATATAAACCTCCGCTATCTAATCGATAACTTCGGCTTGCAGCGAGTTCGCAACAGCGAATTTTTCCGAGAATGGCAAGAAAACTTACCCGAAGTAACAGACTCAGAAAAACAATTGCTCGATCGCGTCCAAGACATATACTTCAACTTGGTAGACACCCCGCCTGTATTGGAAAATGCAGTCAAGCTAACAATTATCAGCCCCATTTTGTTTATTGCCGGTCTGTATGAGTCTCCTTTTCAAGTCAAAGCCGAAAATTCGATCGCCATTCAAGAGGAAGATGAAGACAGAATCATCGAAGGCAGAATAGATATCCTAATGATGAAAGCAAACTTGTGGGTGACAGTAATTGAATCCAAACAACTTTCGTTTTCAACTGACGAAGCACTTGCCCAACTTTTGACATATATGCTGGCATATCCGAACCCAGAAAATCCTACTTTTGGGATGATTGCCACAGGTGCTAACTTCAATTTTGTCAAGTTAGTTAGAGGCGAAACTCCCCAGTATGCGCGATCGGCTGAATTTGTTATTTCCAATCCCGGCAATGAATTGTACCGGGTTTTGCAGATTTTAAAACGCCTGAGTCAACTTCCAGACTAGCAATAAAAGCCATTTTGAGTTATCTTTCAAAGCAGACAATATCTAATATCTCAAATTTCAAACTGGTGCGAGCATGGTAAATTACTGGATAGTCGGCGCTGTGGCAATAGCTTCTGTCTGCTGGGCAGAAATAATACGAGACTTTTATCACGTTGTGTCCCATTATTGGGCACCCCTGCAAAAGCTGCACACTTGGCATCACCGCGTTTTCCGCCCGAATTTGACAGCCGTCAGCGAGACAATTTACAAGCAAGCACACTGGCGTCACGACGTGCCCGAAGCTGCGGCGATGATGGTTTTGGGCTTGTTGCTGTGGGTTGTAGCTTATTTGGGGCTGCCGCAATATCACTGGGGCGCAGCAGCGGGTTGTATTTATACTTTAGGCTTTTTGTTGAGCGCGATCGCCCGCGGGTGCGGCATCAAAGGCGCAGACGAATTAACCGACATCACCCACCAACCGGGAGACTTCCTTACTCCCCCTGGCAAGTGGTTAGTTAATAAACCTTATCATTGGCGGCACCACTTCGACAATCAAAATGCTTACTATTGCGGTACTTTCACCTTAATAGACAAACTTATGGGTACAGCACTTTCTCTCAAAGGCAAAACTGTAGCCGTCACCGGTGCATCGGGATCTTTAGGACGTTTGCTTCTCAAACACCTGCACAAAGCTGGTGCAAAAGTTATCGCCCTCTCCTCGGGAAATGAGGAAATTACTTTGAATATAGACGGCGAAAATTTACCTGTAAAAACCGTAACTTGGCAAGCTGGCCAAGAGGCAGACTTAGCCCTATTGCTCGAAAAAATTGATATTCTCGTCATCAATCACGGGATTAACGTACAGCGAGAAAGAACAGGAGAGGCGATCGCAAACTCATACGAAATTAACACTTTTTCCGCGTGGCGGCTGATGGAACTCTTTTTCTTAACAGTCCGCACTAACGAAAACATCGCTTGCAAAGAAGTCTGGATCAACACTTCAGAAGCAGAAGTAATTCCCGCTGTCAGTCCCCTGTACGAACTCAGCAAACGCGCCCTGGGAGATTTAGTCACCCTGCGCCGGCTAGACGCACCCTGCATCGTTCGCAAACTGATTTTAGGGCCGTTTAAAAGCAACTTAAACCCGATCGGCATTATGTCTCCCGACTGGGTAGCGCAGCAAGTTGTCAAACAAGCTAAAACCGATGCGCGCAATATCATCGTGACAATTAATCCTTTGACTTTTATCGTTTTTCCAGTTAAAGAATTTTTTGTTTCTCTTTATTTCCAACTTTTCAGCCGGAAAGCGATTTCACAGATTAAAGCAGCGGCGGCTTCGGAAAAATCTAGCCTTGAATCTAAGATTAATTGACAAACAAGAAACCCGGTTTTTTAGATCAACCGGGTTTCTCACTTGGGATGTAATACCAAATTCGGCTTTAATACCCCCTTTGATTCTTTTGTCCCTCTCTGCGGAGACCAAAGTTTGTGTAGGATTAGTTTCAACCGCTGAGTCTTTTCTAATTACTAACCTCAGCCATTTCAATGACGCGACCATCGTAATCCTTGACCAAAAAATTCAGCGGCTTTTCCCGGCGAATTTTATAACTAATGCCGCGAGTTTGTACCCTCATCAATAGCTGATCCAAACAATCGCGATCGAAACAAACGTGACGCTGGCGATTTTTTTCCCCTACACCGGCCCCGCTAATGATGTGCAGTTGGGTATTTTTCATCAACTGATACCACAAACCATCCGGACTCCCCATCGTTTGAGAGCTCGTTGCCCTCCCGACATTCGGCGACAAATACAGCGGATCGATGCCAGTTGTCCCCAAAGTTTGCTCGTAGTTGTAGTAGTAGTGCAGTGGCACTTCTGCTACGGGCAGGTTTAGCATACCTTCATAGAACTCCCTCGCTTGCCCGAGATCCGATACCATCACCGTGTGTACCTTCGGAGCACTGGTGAGAAACATCCACATCGCCCCCGCATAGGCGGCAAGCAACATCACCATAATTCCTTGAGTCGAAAACAAGCTGTCAAGGGGCAGGGACGGCAAAAAAGAGCTCAAGTACAAAGGCCGAAGTCCAAAAGCAATAAAACTAACTGCTAGAGTCATGAATTATAAGAAAGGGTAAACAACGAAATTTATCAAGATTGCAGTCGCGATCGCCCGCGAGACTTAAACTATTAGCTTAGCCATCTATGTTAGCAAAAACTAGCGGTTAGGCCCTACCCGATGAAAGTCTTTGTCTACGGCACTCTCAAACCGGGGGAGTGCAACTACCTCCGCTACTGCGAAGGAAAAGTTGTGGATGCTTGCCCCGCGATCGCCCGCGGTCAACTTTTTGCCCTGCCGATCGGCTATCCTGCGATGATGGCCGGAGATGGCACAGTCTGCGGTTTTCTCCTCTGTTTCGCAAATTCGGCTATTTTGGACGATTTAGACCGACTTGAAGATTATCATCCGCTGCGGGAACCGACACAAAACGAATATCAGCGACAGGAAATCGAAATCTTCGATCGACACCTCAAACCTCTAGGCGCAGCTTGGGCATACTTCATGTTACCCGATCGCGTTCGTTCCCTAGGAGGCATCTGGCTGCCCCACGGCAGGTGGGAAAATCGGTTTTTCACCAAATAAAGTGGTTAATGCCGATGAGCTTAGTAAATTGCCATTGCCGTGCGATCGGGCGGATCGAACCTGTAACCGTAACCCCGAATAGTTTTAATAAACTGCGACCCCGTAGCATCAGCGTGAATCATTTTCTTGCGAATCTGACCAATATGTACGGTAACAAGTTGCTTTTCTCCTGTGTCGTCGCAGTTCCACCCCCAGATTTTTTCGATTAGCTGTTGGTGACTCCAAGATTGACCGGAATGACTAGCCAACAAATACAAAATATTAAATTCCAAGGCTGTTAACTTGATAATGCGATCGTTGAGTGTTGCTTCCCGGCAGGCTGAATCGATCGCGAATCGATCGAATACAATACGCGATGGAGTGACAGGCCTCATGCGTCTCAACACAACTTCTATACGAATTGCCAACTCCGCCAGACCAAACGGTTTGCAGATATAGTCATCTGCACCGGCGGACAGGGCTTTAAGTCGATCGGCTTCGTCGGTGCGGCTGCTTAGCATTACCACAAAAACATTAGTACGGCGCTGCATTTCCTGGCAGAGGTGATAGCCTGTAGTATCCGGCAAATTCCAATCGAGAATTACTAGCAGTGGCTTGAATTTCTCAAACAATTCTAAAGCCGTCTCGCCATCTGCTGCCGAATCTACTTGATATTTCTGAGTTAAAAAACGATGAACTAGAGTGCGGATGGATGGGTCATCATCCACAACGAGAATCTTGGCAGTAGTATCAGTAGTCATCACAAAAAAGTTTCTTTCTCTTGTCAACTTAAAGCTGGCAATTACAGAACAGCTTTAGTGAAGCGTAAATCCTATGTCGTTCCAACTAATACAGACTTTTTTGGTGCAATTCTTCTTTAAACTTCGCTTGAATGTCAAAAGGCTCTCCCCAATCCCAAATTTTTACTTCTAGGTGTTCGTTAAATACCATTATTTCAATCTCTATCGGAGTTTCTAATGGCAGATTTTTGTGAGCGTGGCGAACAGCATTCGTAAACCCTTCAATCACAGCAAGTTTACACTGATGCAAAACGCCTAGGGGAATTGGTAGAGGATCTAACAGTTCAAGCCACGATAAAACTTGAGCAACAGCCTTAATATCAGTATTTAGTTTTAGTTGAAGGCTAGTTTTTGGAACTTGCTCGTTAGAACTTGGATCGGGTTGGCGATTTCGTTGCTTTTGAACCCCGAAAAAATTCAATCTGTTTAAAACATCGATCGATCGCTTAAAAAAACCATCTTGAATGCTGTGTTGGGATGGTACTAGACCAGGCTGCTGATAATATTTTACAATTAACAGACAGTTTCGACCGTCAGAAGTGCGGGTATAACTTAGCTTATCGGCAATTTTGCCAATAATTTTTATACCTATCCCACCTGACGGAATTTCATCTATGTTATCTCTCATGGTGCTGTCCTTTGTCATCATTTAATGTGTACTTTTTTACCTAAAAAAGAGAGTGGCATTCTAAACGATTAAGTTTGCATGATTTATGCCTGACTTTTCCCGTATGCCGTGCAGTTGTTGTCACGATCATTTTCTCTTTGTTGCTGGGGTCTTGACAAACTCAGTTTGCGATCGCTAAACTGAGCGAAAACAGACATTGACAATTAGACAAGTAAATTATATAATGACGACCCTCAAAGCCTCTGAGGAGGGATTAGTAAAAATTAGGCAAGCTAGAAGAGAAAGGGGATCGACGATAGAAGACCCCAGATGGCTAGTAGAAGCTAGTCAAACATTAGAGCCCGATCGAACTTGGACAGAGGCCGGGCCCTATGCCGATGGCCTGTCGCTGCCAACTTGGAGGCGTTTTTTACGAGGGAGAGAACCCATTAAAGCTAATGCTTTCAAGGCTTTCTGCACGGTTTTGCAGTTGAATTGGGAACAAATTGTCGATCGTCCTCCACCAGAAAATCCGCAGCCCTCGAATTTAGACATTGATTCGGTAGTGGAAAAGATACGGCAAAAATGCCACAGCAAAATCCAACAGCTTTACAGCAGAATGCAACTGTTGGATATTGCACAGCCCGTTGATGTCAGCAACCTCTACGTTGAAGTCAACATTTTGGAGGAAATTACCAGTTGGCAGCCAGGAGAAATTCGCGATTTACTGAGAGACTTCAACCCAGATGCAGATAACTTTAACCGCTTGGGTTTAGGCAAAGTGCGCCAGAAACGAGTACCAGGATTGGATGCGGTGAAATCTCACTCTAAATTGATGGTACTCGGCAAACCGGGTTCCGGTAAAACTACTTTTTTGAAACACATCGCCATTCAGTGCAATCGCTCAGAATTTGAAGCCAACAAAATACCGATTTTTATCCCTCTGAAAACCTTTGCTGAAATCGCTAATCTTGACTTATTAGAATATATCAGCGACGAATTTGCCAGTTGCGGAGTTGAGGCGCGAGCGCAAACTGAATTCGCACTCAGTCAAGGCAGAGGTTTGATTTTATTGGACGGCTTAGATGAAGTGCCAGAATCAGATAGCGATGGAGTCGTCAGACAGATTCGTCAGTTTGTCCAAAAGTATTACAAAAATCAGTTTATTATTACCTGTCGAATTGCCGCTGCTAAGTACCGATTTCACGACGAAGCTTTTACCTGTGTTGAGGTAGCCGATTTTAATAACAAGCAAATCGCTGCCTTTGCTCGCAATTGGTTTGTGGCATTTTCCCAAAATATGGAGGCAGGGAAAGGTTTAGCATCTCAATTTGTAGAAAAGCTGAAACTGCAAAAAAATCAGCAAATCCGAGAACTGGCAGTAACGCCTATATTGTTGAATCTGACTTGTTTAGTATTCCAAGCAAAAGCAGATTTCCCATCCAACCGAGCCAAGTTGTATGAGGAAGGACTAGAAATTATGCTCAGAAAATGGGATGAAACTAGAGGCATTCAACGGGATGAAGTTTATCGAGATTTGAATTTGTGCCGCAAGAAACATTTACTTGCTTTTGTGGCAGCTATTACTTTTGATCGGGGCGATTACTTTTTTGAAAAAAATCAAATCCAACAAGTGATTGCCGACTATCTGGCTAACTTACGCGATGCCACAACTGACCGCGTTCAGTTAGAAATGGATAGTGAGGTTGTCCTGAAGGCGATCGAGGCACAACATGGATTATTAGTAGAAAGGGCAAGAGGAATTTATTCGTTTTCTCATCTAACATTCCAAGAGTATTTTACTGCTACAGAAATAGTTAACAATTCTGCTCCACAAGCTTTGGGAAAACTGGTCAGCCACCTAACCGAGAAGCGTTGGCGAGAAGTCTTGTTGTTAGCAGTTGGGATGTTGCAAAAAGCTGATGACTCGTTGCTGTCAATAAAACAGCAAGTTGATGGACTGGTCGCTGATGATGAGCAGTTGCAGCAGTTCCTAATGTGGGTAAGAAATAAATCTTTTTCTATTAAGGCTCCCTATAAACCATCAGCTATCCGTGCTTTTTATCTGGGTCGAGAGGTAGAGCGCGTTAGTAACCCTCGTTCTGACTTGAATTTTGACCTAAGTTTGATCCGTATTCTTGGTTATGCCATTGACCATACCTTTAAACCACCCCTTAGACTTTTTTTGTTGAACTTTACTTCTGATTATGACAATAAACGTGACTCTGAATTGGCTACTGAACGTGACTCTGACTTGGCTACTGATATTGTTCTTGACGTTGCAATGGTCTATGCAATTGACCTTAATATTCCCTATCTTTATGCTGCTGCATCAGGTCGCAATCTTCTCTCTATCCTCGCCTTTACTCTCCATTTAAATCTGGAACCTGAATTGAAGCAATCTCTGCAACAACTCAGAGACCAACTATATGCTTCAGCATATACAAACAGAATACAGGAGTGGTGGAAAAGCGAGCGGGAGTGGTGGGAAGCTAAAGGTCATGATTGGACTCAGCAATTAATAAATGTGATGATTAAGTATCGCAATATAGGTCACGATTGGCAATTTAGCGAACAGCAGAAGTCATTGCTGAGGAAGTATTATGATGCTAATAAATTGCTGGTAGATTGCCTCAATAGCGGTTGTAATGTATCTCCTGCTGTGCGGCAGGAAATTGAGGAGACATTGCTGTTGCCGATCGCAAATCTGCAAAAAATCGGTGACAAGTGCGATCGCCCGCTCTAATTCCACTAGCTACCTACTCAGATATTAAGATGCGATGCCCCACAATTCGGCATTCAAAGCCAGGAAAGCCTCCCAGGATATATCCACATTGAAAAACTGGGAAAAACGGCAAAAGCCCCCTTTTTTAGGGAGCTTAGCAACTTCAGTTATGCTCAAAACAGAAATCCTACTGCGCCTTTGGCAATGACTTTTGAGGGGTTGTTACACCAACTTTGGGAATATCCATTATCGGTGCATTCACCCCAAGCATCAAATCGTTGGGATTAACAATCTCCACCAGAGGCTCGTTCAAAGCCACCATCAAACCGTCAGATTCAGCAGGAAGTGGCGATCGAGCAAACTGGGGAGCAAACAATTGGCGGCCGCCACCGACACCAGACACTACCGCAATCAACAAAGCTGCGATCGCACCTCCGCCCAAAATCCAAGCCCGTTTCGGCTTGCGTTCCACCCGCTGCAAAACCTTCCCGGCCAACTCCTGTGCAGATTGTTCCGAAGCAGGCACCGGCATTGACTGAAAACCCCGCTGCATCATCAGCAGTCGCGAGTACAAACGTTTCGTAGTGGGGTCATTTGTCAGCCATTCCTCGACTTGCCGGCGTTCTGCAGCAGTCACTTCGCCGTCGAGGTAAGCACTCAGTAATTCAAAGCGATCGCGCATCATAGTAGTTACATTGCCCTGGGCATAATTGTTGTTAGCTTGAGTTTCAGCGAGTGAATCCCCGATACCTTGCTGATTCTGATTTTTATCCGATTCAAACTTATAATTCATATTTCTCACTTGCTTTAATTGGGGGAAGGATGCCCTCGCTATTAGAATGATTTACTGCTTATTTATATTTTAAAAGAGAAGTTTTGATGTGACAGCAAACATCACCAAATCTTCTTGACCGGCCTCTAAAAGCACTCTTGCTAATTACCATCGAGATATTTTTGCAATTCCAACTGCAATCTTTGGCGAGCTCTAGCAATTCTCGACTTGACAGTTCCCAGAGAAACTCCAGTCATTTCGGCTATTTCCTCATAGGCTAAACCTTCAATTTCTCTTAAAACAATTGTCGTGCGGAATACTTCCGGCAAATCTGCGATCGCCACCCGCAACTGCTCGTAAAATTCTCTAGTCGTCAAATCTTCATCAGGCCCCGGACTGTCGGCCGGAATTTCCCAATCAACCTCGCCATCTTCGAGAGTTCGGGGTACGTCCAGCGACAGCGGAGTTCGCACCCGTTTGCGCTTCCGCAACTCATCGTAAAACAAATTAGTGGCGATGCGGCTCAGCCAGCCCCGAAATTTAACAGGCTCTTGCAAGCGGTTAATATTGCGGTAGACCCGAATCCACACTTCCTGAGCCAAGTCTGCTCGGTCTTGCCAGTCAGGGGCCAAGTGATATAGAACCCTGTCTACGTGGGACTGATACCGCTTCAACAGTTCTGAAAAGGCAGTGCTCTCAGGTCGATTTCCTTCCTGACAACGCAACACCAAGTCATAATTAGAGAGTTTTTCGGCTGGCAATTGCACTCTTTGAACGGTCGCCACAACCGCAGACCAGGACACGGAAATAAAGTCGCTCATCGGTGGAATTGGCTCATCGAACATTCCACATTTTTTGACGTTACCAGATCGTAACAAGTTCCCCTCTTCAATCTAGACTCTAAAATCTAAAATCTAAAATCCATTGACTAATGCCCAACAACTTCGCACGCTCCAATACTAACCCAACTACTAGAACCGTCGGCCCAATGTTCCTTTTTCCAAATCGGTACATTGTGTTTTAGCGTATCTATCGCGTACTGGCAAGCTGCAAAGGCCTCCCCCCGGTGGGGACAGCCAACAGCCACCAGTACGCTGATTTCCCCCACCTGCAAGTGTCCGACGCGGTGGTGAATGGCAACCCGATTCACATCTGCCCACTGGCGGCGGATTTCAGTAGCGATTTGCTGGAATACCCGCACTGCCATCGGTTCGTAGGCTTGATATTCTAGTGAAACTACAGCTTGACCGTCAGTTTGGTTGCGGACTGTACCGCTCATCATTACCACGGCTCCGTTCGCGGGGTCATCTGCCAAAGCGTATATTTCCTCTACAGACAACGGCGCTAAGGTAATGGCGAAGCTGTCTGATTCATGGCGTTGAGGAATTGTGCCGATCGAAAGTGCAGCGCTAGAGTTCATTGCGAAAGAAGTGGTGCTGGAGAACTCCATCGATCTTGACACAAATCAAGTCGCGATCGATTGATATTGCATCCTTGTCACGGAGACGGGGTGGCTAATCTTAAGGCAAATCTCGTAGCACGGGCGAGGGCGCTACGCCATCACCCCGAACTTTTGCACCAGTGCGATCGGCTACAATGTAACTCGCCCGAACCAAACTAATACCGTGCTTGAAGACGAGTAGGATGCTTTTTTTATCTAATTAACTGCCGATATTGCTGTCGCAACTCAATAAATAAGCACAACAATAAGTAGTGTCAGTGGGAACTCAGTACAAGCAATTTCAAACCCCAATCCATAGCTTCTTGCCCTTTTGAATGACACAGTTAAGTTTAATTCTGCCCTCTTACTTATCCGCGTCGGGCAAATCTTTAGCAGCAGATGTAAACTTTATTTATTTTTTTGTTCCGGAAAGCTACTTAGATGACATGATATACCTGTGCAGGGTTCAGGCAAATTCGCGGATACTCGGGAACAGCAAGACCGTAACGCCCTGATGCGCCTTTTATGAAACAGAAGTTAATGGTTTGGGCTGTTAATTGAGGTTTCTACCTGAGTCTGCACCAACAAATGTTAACAACAATCACGAGGAAACTATGGAAGCACTAGCATTGAGCCACTCTTTTGTTGCTTATGAATCTCCAGAGTCCGAACTTCAAGTCAAGTCCTTAGACGAGCTGGGCTTGAAAATTCCTAATTCTGCATGGATAGGCGTTGCAGGTATGGCAGTAGCCCTATCTGTTCTCAGTGTCGGTGGCGAAGCGCAGGCCGCTTGCTACTCCCGCTGCGGCAAGAAAAGCCATCACGGCCATCACAGCTACGCCAAAGTTGTCACGAATGGCGGCCGACTGAATATCCGCAACCGCCCCGATAGCTGTTCTCATGTAATCGGCAAGTTATATTATGGAGACCACATCAAATTGACCGGTCGTTACAGAAACGGCTGGGCCCAAGTGAAAGGTGGTGGCTGGGTGTCTGCGTCCTGGCTCTCCTAACTCTTAACTAGATCACTTTACATTTCTAGAAAGAGTTTTAATCGTTACCCGGTCATACTGGGTAACGATTATTTTAAAGAGGCGATCGAGCCTGAAAATAATCGAATATCCGAAATTCATGACTAACAACTAACAGCCTAAACTTTACCGCCGCCGATCAGATAAAGTAATGCCATCCGCACCGCCACGCCGCTGGTCACTTGCTGAGAAATCAGGCTAAACTGGGCATCGTCCATCAAATCCGAACTAATTTCCACGCCACGGTTAACCGGACCCGGGTGCAACACCTTCACATTCGGCTTGCAGAGTTTGAGCCGATCGCGCGTAATCCCGTACAAAGAATGATACTCTCGTAAGCTCGGCAGCAAATGCTCGCTCATCCGTTCCTTTTGCAGTCGCAAAGTCATCACAAAATCAGCATCGGTCAAAGCAGGTTCAAGATGCCAGTGCAAAAATAACTTGCCTTCCCTACCATCGCCACACTCAGCAAACAACAGCGGCAGCAAAGTCGGCGGCCCGGCCAAATGAACCTCTGCCCCAGAAGCCGTGAGACTCCATATATTAGACCTAGCCACCCGCGAATGCAAAATATCCCCCACCACAGCAATTTTTTTGCCCGCTAAAAGTTCCAGCCGCGGACGTTCGGTATCTAACAGACAACAGATAGTAAATAAGTCTAGCAAACCTTGCGATGGGTGTTCGTGTTGACCGTCTCCTGCATTAAGAACGCTAACTCTCGAACCCAAACGATCCATTTCCGAAGCAATCGTGCTGGGAACTCCAGCTTGTTCGTGCCGGATCACCATCAAATCCGTTCCCATCGCCAAATAAGTCTTAGCCGTATCCAGAATAGTCTCCCCCTTCGTCAGAGAAGAATTTCCCGGGGTAAAATTTAGCGTATCCGCCGACAGACGCTTCGCTGCCAACTCAAAACTATTGCGAGTCCGGGTAGAAGGTTCAAAAAACAAATTCGCGACCACTTGACCCTGCAGGGCCGGCACTTTCTTCGTGCGACGCCCGAGAACCTCCCGAAAACTGGCTGCTGTTTGCAGCACCGTATCGTATTCGTCGGAGGTAAAATCAGCCAGAGTGAGAATGTGTCGCCTTGTCCAAGTCATACAATTTTAGATTTTAGATTTTAGATTTTAGATTTTAGATTTACTGAATCAAGACGGAGGATGGGTTTTGAACTTGCCTGCAGGGCAGCGCGGGGCAGCCTAGAATGTTCGATCGACCTGACGGGCATTCCGATCAACAGTATCCAACAAATTTTGACCGCGTTTGCGGTCAGTAGAGTTATAATTAGTTTATGCAGATCAGACACCCCTCTCACACCAAACCGAGCGTTAAAGGTGGAACAGGTACGGTAGAGCTGCCCCAAATCGGAAATTAGGCTTGCGCAAGCGTTCGAGCAGTAGTTGCAGTTTCTCGCTTTCCTGTGCCTTCTCAAAAACAAGCCGAACGCAGCCCTTGCATCTGCCACTTGCGTGCAAACAATCGAGGCGGCAAACCTCCGACCGCCGATCGACAGCATATAGCGGGACATTTTAAAGATGATTAATTCTTTGAAGTCGGTCTTGACTCTTCAGTCCTGCTTATAGCCCCTTGTCAAAACGAACAGTGTTAAGATACAAGTTGAATATGTAGCTTCCCGACAAAAATCTACACGTATCTTGGCGAGACTGTTCTTGGCGAAACTGCGGTAAAAAGTGAGAGCTGGGAAGTGGTAATTACACAAGATTTAAACAATTCAAGAGGTATTATGAGCCAGCAGGTTATACAGCCGATGGTTAAGTTCCAGCGTCAGGTGCATTCTCTCGTCACGTCTGACATTATCAAGCCGACAGACAGCATTTGGAAAATTGCTCTGCTTTACGGCGACGAATGGCCGTACTGGAAACAGCAATTGCTAGAGTTTGATTTTTCTATGCAAGACCCCGTGAGCGAGTTGATAGCTGTAGAAGCTTGGGACGAGGAATAACAGAGGAGACGGAGGACTGGGCTGTCGGAGAGAAATTCCGAGGCGATGGGGTAAATTTTCTTTCATAAATTTCCGTTGCTAGCTTCTTCCCTCTTCCTAATGGCTTCTAACTTTTAACTTCTGACTTCTATTAAAGGGAAGCGGCTAAAGCTCGAGCTAATTGTTGAGCAGTTTGAAAGCGATCCCCAGGCTTAGTTGCCGTGGTTCGCAAAATGGTTTCTCGCAGCTTGGGGGCGATGGTCGGAATATTTTCGAGCTTAAACCCGTAACCTCCAGCTATTTTCCCGTAAAAGTTTTGAGGGCTTTGGGCCGTCAGCAAAAATATCAAAGTAGGCCCAATAGCATATAAATCCGACTGAGGTAGAGGCTGTCCCCGGTCTTGTTCTGGTGCGGTGTAGCCTTCAACGCCGATGCGAGTGCCCGGAGGAGTGCCGATTTCTTTAACGGCGCCAAAATCCAGCAGTGTAATGCAATTGTCGCGGTGGCGCACCAGCAAATTAGCAGGTTTAATATCCCGGTGGACGATCGGGGGTTTTTGAGAGTGAATGTAGTCCAAAACTTCACAGGTTTGGATCATCCACTCTATTGCTTGTTGGGGAGCAACAGGCCCGCGGTTGTAGATGCGTTTTTCTAAATCCTCGCCGTGGAGCATTTCCATCACCAAGTATTTTTTGCCCCCTTCCACAAAAAAGTCAAAAAACTGAGGAATTCCCGGGTGGTGGAGGGCCTTGAGAGTTTTAGCTTCACGTTCAAACAGTTCTTGAGCTTTGGCGATTTGAGCCATATCAGCATTCATTTCCTTGAGAACTACCAGAGATGCTGCGGGGGCACTTCCCGGTTGTTGAGCTTTCGCTTTCTCTCGATCCCAAGCTAAAGTGGTTGTCCCCATACCGCCTTGGCCCAAAGTTCGCAGCACTTGGTAGTGGCGCACGGTGCGATCGACTTTAATCGGTTCGCCGCAGTGGATACAGAATAAATTCCCCGGCGGGTTTCCCGCGTGGGTACACCTCGGGGCGGCGAAATTGACGGTGGGGTTCGCCTCAATTTTGCCGCCGAGTTCAATCGTAATAACTTGGAAATGCAGAATTGGGCCGCCCCGCGCTAACTGGATCAGAGCACCGTCGGATATCCAACCCTGAGACATGAGAATACCGTTAACCAAAGTGCCATTTGTCCCGGAATTGACTAAGTACCACTGACTGGACGTGCCGCTATTAACTCTTTGCAATTCCAGATGCTGCCGCGACACTAGAGCATTGGGGATCACAACGTGATTTTCTGGAGAGCGGCCGATGCGAATAATGGATTCGCTCTGGAAACTCCACTGTTGCAGGGGGGTCTGTTTTTCTGGATCTAAAAGAGTCAGCAGCATTTTCGATTGATGTGGTTGAGATCCGTGATTTGGCAGTGAGAGTTGGCGGGAATTTATAGATTTGGGGCCTAGGGCTTTGAAAAATTAGGAATTAAAAATTACTTATAAGCTGCACAGGTTAGTTTTACGAAAACTTTATAATATCCTGATTATGATTACAGATTCCATAAACAATTAAGTTATTAATATTTTTTTGTAAACAATTATCAGTAAAATTTTTGAGTGGTCGATCGCTCCTCAAAACATACTCGATCGATTTAACACTTGAAACTACAAAAAGTAGGTAAACAATCGCTAAACTTTTAGGTAACTTTGCTGTAGCAGCAGGTTGTGATTTACGTCCCACATCTTTATGTAGGGCTTGCTGAAAAAGTAAGAAAACAGCATTTAGAAAGATGAATGAACTCGCAAGTCCCTTGATAATATAAGCTT
>NZ_JAUBQD010000137.1:0-3399 GCF_036701085.1 Microcoleus sp. Pol7_A1 | reverse complement strand
TTGCCAACAATAGCTCAAAACCTTTGCCCCACTTGTTTTGAGTATTTATACTTGTCGCAAAAGTGACACGCTCCCAAGAGTCTCTGATAGGGAAGCTAGTTTTCAGCATCAACTAATCCAGGAATACTATGCGGCGGAGCGGCTAGCGCCACAGTTGGAAAAGTTGAGTAATGAGGAATTGCAATATTACTACTTGAATTATCTCAAGTGGACGGAACCGCTAGCAATGGCGATGTCGTTTGTGGAGTCTGAGGCGTTAGCAGTGCGGATGGTGGAACTGGCACTGGAGGTAGATTTGTATTTGGGAGCAAGGTTAGCTGGGGAAGCTACCCTATCTCTACAAAAAGCTACTGTAAACATCATTCTTCAAAAAGGTTTCCAGCCATCGCTTAAAATCTGGCTTTTAGAACAAACTCAGTCGCAGAATGCCTTACCCTTCCTATTTGATATTCATAAAAATGGATGTTCTGATACCCGTTGGCGTGCTACGCGAGCATTAGGTAACTTTAGAAATGTTGAAGTTTTAAAGTATTTGATTGAAGCATTGAACGATCCGGATTATTCTGTTCGTCAGAAAGCAGTGGAGTCATTGGGAAAATTAGGTAATTTAGAAGCCGTCCCCAACCTTTGTCAACTGCTAGATGATGAATATTTTTTAGTGCGCAGTTTGGTTATAGATGTTTTAGGAAAATTAGAAGGAAGAGCCGCGATTGATTGTTTGAAGAGTGCGCTCAAGCATGACGATTATACTGTAAAAACTAAGGCTGCTGAATTTCTAGGACAGCGCGTTCCTCAAGAAGTAATTGCATTACTGAATGAAGAGTTTAATAATGGCAATGCCGATACCAAAAGAGATACTCTACAGCTTCTAGGTGAAACAAAGAATGCCGCAGCTATTCCTATCTTGATCGGTGCTTTATCAGAGAGTGATTGGATCGTTCGCTCACAAGCAGTTTCCCAAATAGGTTCACTAGGAATCTGGCTAGATTCCGATGTGTTAGAGGATGGTGTAACGGCTCTTATCCATATTCTGCAAAGCGATCCACAAAGCTCTGTTCGTTCTAGTGCTGCAATTTATTTAGGAGTGATGGGTCACCTACGAGCAGTACCAGTTCTCATCGAGGCTTTATCTAATGATGATCCGGTTGTACGTTCTTCTGCTGCTTATGCTTTGGGTCGGCTTCAGGATCGTTCAGCTATTAGCGAACTTATCCGCTCTCTACAAGCTGAGGATTATGTTTGTGAAGCAGCTATTAGATCATTACGCATCCTTAAAGCAGTGGAGGTATTACCTACTCTAAGAAAGCTGTTGCAGTATAAACCTGTTAATGTTCGAGGGGAAATCATATTAAGTCTTGGATTCTTCGGAGATTCTAAAGACATCCCTAGTTTGTACCAAACTTTGAAAGATAAAGAATTTATTATCCAACTCAGATCTGCTTATTCATTAACTAAATTCAATAATCGCAAGGGGATACCTATCTTAGAAGATGCCCTAAAAACTGGAAATAAAGATGCTCGCGAGCGGGCGCTTGATGGAATGAAAAACTTTCATGGAAAAGTTGGTTTGTCCAGTATTGTTTCAACAGCATTCACAGATGATGAATACTCTATCCGAAAGGATGCAGTTGACTTTCTAGAAGCTTTTAAAGAGAGTCAAGAAATAGTCAATGAACTCAAGAAGGCTCTTAATAACCTAAATGAAGATATTTGTAGAAACGCGATGGATGCTGCCAAGACAATAGGTAATGCTGAAATCCTATCTCGTTTGAGACAACTTGCAGAAACAATTACAGTTGTTGAAAGACCTGTGGAGGCGATCGCTGCTATCCAATCTCGTTGCCAATTCTACAACTATGGCATCACCCGGTTGCCACCCCCTCACAGAACTAAAAGCGGAGAGGGGGAATTAGAAGATTTGCTATATAATAATAAGTTAGACCTACTTCTCCAGGAGTTTAAAAAAGTGTCAGAAGCACCCAAGCGCGTCATTACTGCTAACAACTACTATGAAAAAGGCACTCATACTCATAACCACAATTACGCAAACGATGAAACCTTAAAAAAACAAACCATCGAACTTCGCCAATTGGTACATCAACTTCAGCAAACCCACCAACCAACCACCGAAGTCCAAGCTGCTGAAATCATTGATGTCGAATTTCGCGAAATCCAAAATACGAACCCGACTCGATGGCAAACAATCCAAAAACAACTGCAACTTTTAAAGGGCCAACTCCTTAACCCGGAAAGTCACCTTAAAGCCACCAAAGCAACCCTCGCTGAAGTCGCTAAACACTACCTCGAAGAAAGTGTCGTCTCCAAAGCCCTTATCACTTACCTCGACACTATGAGTGCTGACCCTGACTAAGGATAATCAATCCTGCAAATCCCGATCGCACTCCTTGTCGCCGTCCTACGATTCCATCAACGATCGCACCCACTGAAAATCACCCTCACTCAGCGCTGGTATAGACTGCACTGAATAATTGATCGCCAAATCTAAAGCTGCCTCCTGATAAACTTCACCCAAAGCCTCAGATAAATTCACAACAGGTTCTTTATCTCCTGACTGCAAAGAAAGCAATAATTAAGGAATCGATTCACGCAGATTAAACGGGTATAGTTCAGCTTCCCGACGGAGATTAGCCCGACTAACCAGAATGCGGTAGTGCGATCGAATAACTTCCGCAATTGGCATAACGTTTCCCGTTCTCAGCAGTTTGTTTATATGCCACTTCGTTTGGGGTGTTTTTTTGTTGTTTGAAAGTATAGCGGTTAAGATTTAGTAGGGAAATATTACAGGGACAAGTGATAAACTTAGATTCTCTGCTGAAAAAGGAGAATAGTTATATGTCTGTTCAGCTTCAAAAACGGTTATTTACAGTAAAAGAATATCATTTGATGACTGAGGCTGGTATTCTCTCCGAGGGCGATCGGGTAGAACTCATAGAAGGAGAGATTGTTAAAATGGCTGCAATTGGTACTCGTCACGCAAGTTCCGTTAAGCGTCTCACCAGGCGCTTCAGCCTCATTCCAGAAGATCGGGCGACTCTGGGTGTCCAAGACCCTATCCAGTTGACTGAGCGCACTGAACCTCAACCGGATGTTGTATTACTCCAACCTCGTGCTGACTACTACGCCACAGCCCATCCAGTACCTTCTGAAGTTTTGCTGTTAGTTGAAGTTTCAGATAGTACGGTTGATTATGACAGAGATGTGAAAGTATCCATTTACGCTCGATCGCTCATTCAAGAAGTTTGGCTGGTAGATTTAGTTGAAAATTGTTTGGAAGTCTACCGTCAGCCATGCCCGAACGGTTATATAGCAATCCTATATGATTTGTGAGAATTTACCATAACTGTGAAGCTTGGGGAAATCAAATATCTGATAATGAGT
>NZ_JAUBQD010000024.1:0-91493 GCF_036701085.1 Microcoleus sp. Pol7_A1 | reverse complement strand
AACGTATTAAATTCAAGTCCAGTCACCCTACTTAATATTTTGTTACATACTTATGGATTTTCCCGCCGACCTACTTACAAATAGCCTCTCAGCCACAAAAAAAATCGCTGAAACCCTTACAGGACAAAATATTGAAGGCTAAAACCAACTTCAGCCATCCCAGCGATTTCTTGCAGCCCTCGCGATCGCACCCGATCGCCCACAGCCCCATCGACTCGATATAATGAAATCTGTCCCATTATCCCCACAAAGTTCGTGACAGTCACACCCCTGCATCTAACTCCCGAAACCAGCACTCAACGCCCCGACTCCCTCGGCAGATTCGGCAAATTCGGCGGCAAATACGTCCCCGAAACCCTGATGCCGGCTTTATTTGAACTAGAAGCTGCTTTCCACAAATACAGCAGCGAACCGGAATTTCAACAGCAACTCCAACAATTGCTCAAAGATTATGTCGGCCGCCCCAGCCCTTTGTATTTCGCGGAACGCCTCACCGAGCACTACGCTAAAGCAGACGGAACTGGCCCGCAAATTTACCTCAAACGCGAAGATTTAAACCACACGGGAGCTCACAAAATTAACAACGCTTTAGCTCAAGCATTGCTGGCAAAACGCATGGGCAAAAAGCGGGTAATTGCTGAAACTGGTGCCGGCCAACACGGCGTTGCTACCGCCACAGTTTGCGCTCGTTTTGGGATAGAATGCGTTGTCTACATGGGCGTTCACGACATGGAAAGACAGGCTTTAAATGTGTTTAGAATGCGCTTGATGGGAGCAGAAGTGCGGCCGGTGGCGGCGGGTACGGGAACGCTGAAAGATGCGACTTCCGAAGCGATTCGCGATTGGGTGACAAACGTGGAGACAACTCATTACATTCTCGGTTCGGTAGCGGGTCCGCATCCTTACCCGATGATGGTGCGCGATTTCCATGCGATAATCGGTCAAGAAACCCGCGCTCAGTGTCAGGAAAAGTGGGCTGGTTTGCCGGATATTTTATTAGCTTGCGTGGGCGGCGGTTCTAATGCAATGGGTCTTTTTCACGAGTTTATCGGGGAAGAAACTGTCAGATTGATCGGTATTGAAGCGGCCGGCGAAGGTGTGGAGACGGAGAAACACGCTGCTACTTTGACTAAAGGAAGTGTGGGAGTTCTGCACGGGGCGATGAGTTATTTGCTTCAAGATAATGAAGGTCAAGTGATTGAGCCGCATTCGATTAGTGCGGGTTTGGATTATCCGGGCGTGGGGCCGGAACACAGTTATTTGAAGGATGCGGGCAGAGCTGAATATTATAGCGTAACTGATGCAGAAGCGCTGGAAGCATTTCAGCGGCTTTCGCAGTTGGAGGGGATTATTCCGGCTTTGGAAACTGCTCACGCGATCGCCTATTTAGAGACTCTCTGCCCGCAGCTAACAGGCAATCCGCAGATTGTGCTTAACTGTTCGGGACGCGGCGACAAAGACGTGAACACTGTGGCGAAAGTTCTAAATATCTAGTTTGGCGGAATGTGGGGCGATCGCTCTGTAGGAATTGGTAACAATTAACTTTATTTCTCGTTTGATTTCATGTCCAAAGGTTTGATTTTGATGTGCTTGGGATTGTTGACAATCCTGCCTAAGTGTGACACCTTTATTCCTACGCGATCGCTGCCACAGACTCCCATGAATACTAATGTTGCTTCGAGTGCTATTACTGACTTAGAAAAAGCGGTTAACCAACAGATCAATCAATACCGAGCATCTAAAAAGTTGCCGCCGCTGAGTATCGATCCGCGAATTAGTCAGGTAGCCAGAATTCACAGCGAAAATATGGCTAAGGGTAAAGTAAGTTTCAGCCACGATGGATTTGAAGGGCGGGCGAAAGCAATTACGATTCCTTATCAAAGTGTAGCTGAAAATCTTGCTTATAATTTTGGCTACAGCGACCCGGTACGCAATGCTGTTGAAGGTTGGATTAAAAGTGACGGCCACCGCAAGAATATGGAGGGTCAGTTTAATGTGACCGGTATTGGGGTTGCGAAAAATGCCAAAGGCGAGTATTATTTTACTCAGCTTTTTGTCCGCAGCCGGTAAAGTGAAGGAAGAAGGAAGAGGGAAGAAGGAAGAAGGCAGTCAACAGTTAACAGTCAACAGTCAACAGTCAACAATTACTAATAATGGAATTTGCAGATTTTCAAGTGTGCGATCGTGATATTCCCGATTCTCTCTTATCTTATTATTTGACTGCGCCGGCGATCGCCGTTGATACGGAAACAATGGGTTTGCTACCTTGGCGCGATCGCTTGTGTTTGGTGCAGTTGTGCAATCCCGAAGGTAAAGTTGCAGTGGTGCGGATTGCCAAAGGCCAGACAGCAGCACCCAATTTAAAGAAGTTAATGGAAGCCGAAAATATTGAGAAAGTATTTCATTTTGCGCGCTTTGATATGGCAACAATGCGTTACAATTTAAGTATTGATATTGCACCAGTTTTCTGCACCAAGCTAGCTAGTAAACTTGCTAGAACTTATACCAACAAACACGGATTAAAAGAATTAATCTTAGAACTTGAAAAGGTAGAATTAAATAAAACATCTCAAAGTTCAGACTGGGGAAATGCAACTAATCTTTCTGACGAGCAACTAAATTATGCTGCTAACGATGTCCGCTATTTGCTAAGCGCTAAACAAAAGTTGACGGCTATGTTGCAGCGAGAAGAACGCTGGGAAATTGCACAGCAATGTTTTCAGTGTTTGCCAGTTTTTGTGAGTTTGGATTTATTGCAGTACAATGATGTTTTTGAACACGGCTAATACCATTTTAGATTTTAGATTTTAGATTGGGAATGACTGATTACTACCAGGATTTAGAGTACGGGCATAAAGTTCCATTCTTTTGGGGAACTGGTATAATATGCTGTCACCTCGCAGAACTTCCATCAAATTGGTTTGTAGTGAAGACGTGAGTTTTCATAAAACTCGCTTGGACTTTAGTCCTCACTACAAACGTAATTATTATTATTATTTGACCGGACTTGATGTGAGTTAAAAAAAATTCAAAACAGTCATCTATTGCTGATTAGGGCTACTCGGGATGGTGTTCGTGCAGCAAAGCTTCAATTTGGTCGTCAACATCTCTAACCACCTGTTCCAAAGCGGGCAACCCCTCTAAAGGCACAGGAGAAAGGCGAGTTCGATCGCGAATTTGATTCACTTTCCGCTGCAATTCTTCTGCCAGCCGGAGTGCGTCCCGACTCAAAGTAGACAACTGCTGCTGTTGGTAAAACCTCAAAGCTGCCCCCCGCAACACTTGCAGCGTGGCTTCTTCCTTGCCGCCCACCGTCATTACCCGCAAGCGCAACAGCAAATGAGTGTTTTGATATATGCGCTCAACTTCGACTTGTTTGGGGTGTTCCACCGGGCAAACAGGCATATCTGTCAGCCGCTTCAACTCGTCGATGACCTCTTGGAACAGGACGATATCGATACCTTCGAGCATCGATTTCAAAACGCCGTCTTGACTCCAAAGAATGCGACCTTGGGACTGGTGCCGCTCAAAAAACAGGCGGCCGATACCCTCTCGCAGCACTCTACCGAGCAATTCTTGCAGCAGTTGGGGCGCGGGCAAAGTTGCCAAAACTTCCACTTGGCTTGACAAGTGCAAGGCCTCGACATTCAAAACCGATAGCTGTGTCGGTGTCGGGCGAACCTCAGCGCCAGCAGGTTTAAACCGCTCAGGAGCGGGCATCGAGGGTTCTGGCACAGACAGCAGCGTTTCTGCTTTGGGGCCTGAAGTTGCTGGTGCGGGATTTTTGGGTGTTGGGGCTGCGGCGGTTTCTGTCTGGCTGGGTTCTCTGAGCTGGCTCCCGTGGAGCAAGTAAGCTGAGAGCATCGAGCGCTGAGTTTCCGAGGCAATTGGCTCTGTTGTGACTGAGCAATTCATGTAAGCTAAAATCCGCTGCACGTAGTCCAAGGCGGAATCATCTTGGGCATCAACTACGCCCAGTTTAAAAAGATTACCTTCTAGAGATAAAGGCAAAACTTGATAGTAAAGGCAAGCTTCAAAGGGGACAACTGTGTCGATTAGGTGAAAGATTCGATCGGAGTCCATTGTAGCTGCCGAGTCTGTTGAAGATGTATGTACCATTAGCTGCTATGTAGTTGGAAGCGCGATCGAGCGCGACGCACCAACCTGATGCGATAAATTTAAACGCTGCAACTTCCCTGACGGAGGAATTGGTCTAACAACCGGAAGCTTTTATGAAATAAAAATCCTTAGTCCCCGAATTTTCTCCCTTCTCTATTGCAGCCTCAAATTCTACCAAAAGATGGAGAACTTGATGATAACAGGCGCAGTCTAGACCAACTATCATCGATCGCGGGAGATTGCTTCCCGTGGCTGGCAACGACAGAATTATGTCTTTAACGCGCAAGTATTATAGATGCACCCGAACCGAGATTTACGGGCAACCGCTGAATTTAGGATTGGTTAAAAAACCCTAAAAAGTCGATCGTGCTGCTAGTATCTTAGCCCAGAGAGTTGACTGCGATCGTCTCCGATCGCGATCGTCGCGCCAGCGCTACGATATCCCGATCGATCTAACCTGATTTGATACAAGGGGCATCGTGCGGTTTTCCACGGGGAAACTCGCAGCACTTTGTGGCTGTTCGGGAATTGATTTGTAGCGCGGATTCTGAAAAATGCTACCGCCAATTAACCGCGAGCAATTGCCTGCCACCCATGATCGATCTACTCGTTGCGGAGCGATTGAGCTGCTAAATAGAGTTTGCTCCACTCGCCGATGACTTGATTGGTTTTCAGCTTTAATTCAGATGCGATCGTCTCTACACTTTTGCCTGCTTTCAACGATTCTACCAACTGCCGCTGCACCGGCGTAAGGTTTTGTAAATAGTGCTGCCACTGAGCGGGAGTCAAGCCCAAACTGTGTTCTTGGAGCGAAGTTTCCAGCCAGTTGGCGACTAATTCCGGTGCTTGTTTGACCGCAAAAACCCGAATCGCGTGGTAACTGACTTTTTCTCGCAAGCGGTAAATTTGCTTGATTGGAACCTTCAAATCCTCGGCAATTGCCTCTTGGGAACGACCTTGCAGGTAAAGCCGCAGCCACCGGGAAGCTAGCGGATCGACTTCAGCCGCCAAGTAATTCTCAAATTCTTGTTGGACAATCTGCCGCTGAGTTTGCTGCTCTTCCCAAGCTTGATTTTCTCGATACTCGGACATGGCCTGTTCGTCTAACAGGCTGAGCGGTTCGTCTGTATCGTCGGGCAGAACCTGTTCCGACACCAGCCGCACCCAGTCTCCGGCAGGCACTTGCGTCAACCCGCCCCGCTGGGCACGCCGCAGGTAGTTGACAAAACGGTACACCAGCAGCGGCTGGTTGCGGATCGGCCGCAAGCAGTATTCTTCTGTGCTCGCCAGCAGCAAAGCATTTCGCAGGCGTCTGTCTGAGGTGCACTCGGCAATCCAGGCGACTTGCTGCTGCAGGTAGCGATCGGAATTGAGCATTTCCTGAATCACTTCTTGTAGTACCTCCACCGCACTCCGCTGTCTGTCGCGACTCAGGGAAACCCACGCTTGGATTTTTTGCCGGAGCACCACCAAACCGCCGAGCCGCCCGATTAAGTTGCGGTAAGCTTTTTCTGGCGGTACTCCCAGATACCGAGAAAGCAAAATTCGATATAAAAAGTCGATCGCGCCGGAGGCGACGGTTAGTTGAGCCGGAGCAAGAGAGTCAAATCTTTCTGGCCTGTCTCCCAACAGCCAGCGGACAACACTCTCGCGAGTGCTAGAACTCTCCTCCGGGCAATCTTGTTCTAGTCGTGACTTCCAATCTTGTGCCAGTCTTTCCGCCAAGGTCATCAGAAATATGGGTTAGAAACCCCGTCCTTTTAGGACGGCTTTACATTGAGTTAAAACTTTTGTGGGGTGGAGGGGTATGGTTGCCCCTCCGGCGAGGTATGGTTGCCTCAATCTCCTTTCGGAGTAAAGTTAGCTTCGCCAATGTTTTAAGAGCTTGTTAGGCTGAAAGCACTGTCGAGCGTGACCTTAGAACTGTTTAACCTTCAGCGACAGAGCAAGGAACTAGCTACGCATTCCAGGGTGTCGTGACTCAAAAAACGTAGTCAGTTAAGACGATGGCCCGTCAGAACGGCTTGTCAGATTTCTCTTTCAAGCCTCATGCCTTCAGGCTGAGGTTCCTGACGAGCTGTTGAGCTATTTGTCTTTCACCCCCGATTTTACGTGGTATGCTGATCATTTGAGTCTTTTTTGGATCTAATAGGACTTGCGCGTCGGTAAAATAATTCTGGGATTGGGTTATCGCGATTGCAATTGCAGGTTTTTTTTCACTGCAGAGCGGTAACTTTTCTAATGATTAAACGGGCAGATTAATTGCCTATTGACACAAACACCTAACACTGTTATATGGCTAACTTTTTATTAGAACTCGGTACCGAAGAATTGCCCGCATCTTTTGTCAGAAGCAGCGCCCAGCAGTGGCAGCGACTTGTACCTGCAACTCTGGCAGAAGAATCCTTGACAAATGACTCCATTAATGTATACGCTACTCCGAGGCGTTTGGCCGTTCTGGTGAAAGGACTGCCAGTTCAGCAATTAGATAGAGAAGAAGAGGTAAAAGGGCCGCCGGCGAGTTCCGCTTTTAAAGATGGCAAACCGACGAAAGCAGCGGAAGGTTTTGCGAAAAAGCAGGGCGTAGAAATTGATGCTTTGGAAGTTCGCGCTACCGATAAAGGCGATTTTGTTTTTGTGCTTAAAAAGATTCCGGGGCGGATGAGTGCGGATATTTTGGCACAACTTGTGCCGCAGTGGATTAATAAGTTAGAAGGCAAAAGATTTATGCGGTGGGCCGACGGAGATTTGAAGTTTCCGCGCCCGATTCGATCGATGGTGGCACTGTTGGATGATACTGTACTGCCAATTACATTGGTGAGCGGTTCGGATACGGTCAATAGCGATCGAATTTCCCAAGGACACCGGGTGTTATACACCCCCCCTACACCCCCCCTTGGCAAGGGGGGGACGGGGGGGGTCTCGATTCCGCAAGCCGAGGATTATGTCGAGTGTCTGCGGGCTGCTTGCGTGGAGGTCGATCGAACCCAGCGCAAAACTCAAATTAAAGCACAAGTAGAAGCCGCAGCAACAAAACAAGGCGGTTACGCCGACATTACCGAAGATTTGTTAGAAGAAGTCACCGACTTAGTAGAATGGCCGAACGCAGTTGTCGGCAAATTTGACGAGAAATTTTTGATATTGCCGCCGGAAGTAATCACCACAATTATTGTTACAAACCAGCGGTATTTTCCCATCCTCAAAAGCCCCGATTTTCCCGAACTTCTGCCCTATTTTATTACAATTTCCAACGGCGACCCGGCTAAAGCGGCGATTATTGCCGCCGGTAACGAGCGAGTAGTGCGGGCGAGATTGGCAGACGGTCAGTTTTTCTACAAAGCAGACTTGGTAAAGCCTCTAGAGGATTATTTGCCCAAGTTGGAAAAAGTTACTTTCCAGGAAGATTTGGGGACAGTACGCGCAAAAGTCGATCGGCTGTGCAAGATTGCCAGCCTCATCACAAATCAACTGCAAATCACAGCAGAAGAACAAGCTTACATAGCGAGAGCAGCATTGCTTTGCAAAGCCGACCTCGTAACCCAAATGGTTTACGAACTTCCCGAAATGCAAGGAATCATGGGGCAGAAATACGCCTTAGCAAGCGGCGAACCGGAAGCAGTAGCCACAGCGATTTTTGAACATTATTTGCCCAAAGGCGCTGGCGATAATTTGCCGCAAACTCTGACAGGTCAAATTGTCGGAATAGCCGACAAATTAGATACATTAGTCAGCATCTTCGGCTTGGGAATGTTGCCGACAGGTTCATCCGATCCCTTTGCTTTGCGCCGCGCAGCCAATGCAATAACTAACATTATTTGGGCTGCTGAGTTGCCAGTAAACTTGCACAAGTTGCTCGCCGAAGTTGTTGCCGAATTTACCGCAACGCGCCCAGAAACACCGCCGGAGTTGCTCGATCAGTTATACGAGTTTTTCTTACAAAGAATTCGGACTTTGTTGCAAGAAGAAAAGAATGTAGATTACGATTTGGTAAATGCAGTTTTGGGAGAAAACGACCCAGAATATACTGAACGAGCATTGAGAGATTTGTTGGACGCACTGGAAAGAGCGCTTTTTCTGCAACAAATCCGCAATAATCAGACTTTGGATCTGATTTACGAAACCGTCAACCGTTCAACTCGTTTGGCGGCTCAAGGTGATTTGGATAAAGTAGAATTGGAACCGAAAACGGCGGTGAAACCGGAGTTATTTCAAAAGTCGTCTGAACAAGCTTTTTACGATGCAGTAGTGCAGTTAGTGCCGCAAACGCTGCTATCCAAACAAACTCGCGATTACCAGCAATTAGTAGATAGCTTGACTGAGATTGCTCCGACTGTCAGCAACTTTTTCGACGGGCCAGAAAGCGTTTTGGTGATGGACTCCGACCCGGAAATTAAGCAAAATCGGTTGAATTTACTGGGGTTGTTGCGGAATCACGCGCGGGTGTTGGCTGACTTTGGGGCGATCGTGAAAAGTTAGAATTGACAAGATTTGAGTCCGCCGGGGGTTGAAAACCTCCGCTTCAGTCCGCCGGGGGTTGAAACCCCCGTCTCAAAACTAAAGTCCTCTTAAGAGGACTGAAACCCTGACATACCATACTTTTCAGTCAGTTTTAACTCCTATGTTGCACCATTCTCAAATAGCCTTTTGTGAACAGGCAAGATGCCTGTTCCACAAGAAAATTTATCTTTTGTGGAACAGGCATCTTGCCTGTTGCTGACAATGGTGCAATATCTCAGTTTTAACTGACTTTAGCTGTTAGACAGGGGTTTTCAACCCCTGGCGGGTCTGGGGCAAACAGAGGGCGTGCAGGCAAACCAACTTGAGAAACGTACTTGTTACAATCTAGAGCTAAATAACATTAAAGCTTACTAATAAAAATAGTAAATTTATTAGAATTACTGCGAAAACGCGCGCCTCTCAGCAGAGTTCGATCGCTCTCTTAAAAAATAAGCAAAATGGCCAATAGCCAAAAACCAATGGAAGGTTAAGATATAAACTTATAAAACCAGGGAAGTTCGCTCCATCACACACACAACTTATGCCGATCGCTCATATCATTGGACTAGGAAAATCAGGAATTGCCGCCGCCAGACTGCTAAAACGCGAAGGATGGGAAGTAACGCTGAGCGATCGCTCATCTTCCCCAAGCTTGCTCGAACAGCAACAGGAATTCGCTAACGAAGGAATTCATGTTGAGCTAGGTCAATCTTTTGAACCAGTCGAATCTATAGAATTAATAGTAGTAAGTCCGGGCGTTCCCTGGGACAGTCCAGCATTAGCGCGCGCCAGAGAGTTAGGCATTGAAACAATAGGAGAAATGGCTCTCGCGTGGCGTTACCTCAAATCTCCTTGGGTGGGAATTACGGGCACTAACGGCAAAACTACTACTACTGCTTTAATTGCTGCTATTTTTGAAGAAGCCGGGCTTTACGCTCCCGCTTGCGGCAATATTGGCTATGCTGCGTGTGAATTAGCTTTAGCCGAAAAACAGCCGGATTGGGTAATCGCAGAAATTAGCAGCTATCAGATAGAATCCTCGCCGTTTGTAGCGCCGCGAATCGGAGTTTTGACGACTTTGACGCCGGATCACCTCAGTCGCCACAAAACTTTAGAAAATTACTACAACATTAAAGCGCATTTGCTGAAAAAGTCTGAATTGCAAGTAATCAACGGCGACGATCCTTGTTTGCGGCAACAAGGAGTTGACGTTTGGCCGGATGCGTGTTGGACGAGTGTCAAAGGTGAAAAAGATTTGTTGGGCGATCGCACTTTTGGAGCCTACATCGAAAACGGTTGGGTAATAGCTCAAAGCGAGAAAATTCTGCCTGCTGAGTCTTTGCGGATGGTGGGAGAACACAATTTGCAGAATTTGTTAATGGCGGTGGCGGCGGCTAATTTGGCGGGGATAGATAAAAGTGCGATCGCCCGGGCGATCGCTAAATTCCCCGGAGTTTCGCACCGCCTCGAACACATCTGCACTTGGGAAGGCATAGATTTCATCAACGACAGCAAAGCTACTAATTACGACGCCGCCCAAGTCGGGTTGGCTTCTGTTAGCGCACCGGCGGTTTTAATTGCGGGCGGCGACCCCAAAGAAGGGGACGATCGCGCATGGATTGATACAATCAAGGCGAAAGCTGCTGCGGTGCTGTTAATTGGGGATGCAGCGAGTCTTTTTGGCGATCGGCTCGCACAAGCAAATTACCATGCTTGGGAAATAGTCGAAACAATGGAACGAGCAATCCCGAGAGCCGCAGAATTAGGCAGACAAAATCATGCTAAAGTAGTGCTGCTTTCGCCAGCTTGTGCTAGCTTCGATCAATACCAAAACTTCGAGCAGCGGGGCGATCATTTCCGTCAATTGTGTCTGGAATCGCTTGCTAAAGAGTAGAGCTAGATATAGAGCGCACGCGATATCTGTAGGGACACGGCAATGCCGTGTCCTGCCCCGGGATCTGCGACTTTATAGATTTGTAAGTCTTCAAACTGTCTTCCAAATATCCTTAATTCTAGCCTGCTGTTCCCATTCTAGCTCGCCAAAAACTAGCATGATTTCCTCATGAGTATAATCAATAATAATCGCCGCCAATTGAGCCACTGTTTCCGCTTCCAGCATTGCTAGTTTTAATTTGGTCATTGCTTCTTTATCCATTAACACGAAACTTTTAATTTTTACCTCATTTTTATTTTAATTGTGCCTGCAAATCTCTTTCAGTTGTGCATTAAAACTGGCAACCTGAGTAGCATTTACTCTATCAAAGTTGCGCGAAGATATTTTTAATTCTTCGCTGCAAATCTGAGAGCGCAATTTTTCATCAATCTCCAGAATCTGACCTTCGGAAGTGACAGTTTTTTGCAACAAAATTGCGATTTCCCTTTCCAGTTGCCGATTGCCTTGCTGAAAGAAATCTTGAGAGTTAGAACGAAACAAACCACTATTGACTTGCTGAATTTGGCTGGGTGTCAGGGATTGAGCCGAGACAGCAGCCGGAAATCCAAAAGATGCAGCTAGCCACCAGCTAGAAATTATCTGTTTGAGAATGCTGTTCATCACTGTCGGGAGGAGTTTTTACCTCAGTTGGTTTCTCGTTTTCTGACTCGCTTGCTAATTCATCTTCTCGTTCAAGTTTTTCTTGCCACTCGACAAGCTGCTGAAAAAGTTTCGGGTTAATTTCAAATACGGGTTTGCTGGTTTCTGACATATTCACTCCTAACATTTATTACATTATAACTGGTTCCCGGGCTCTGCCTGGGAACCGCTGTCGAGAGGCTCAGCCTCGCTTTTTCAGCAGGAAAATTGGAGGCAGAGCCTCCGAATATGCGTTACCAGGTAGAGCCTGGAAACGAGTAGAAAAACAATTATGTCGATCGGAAGCTATGCTCAAACCTTCAGCAGCGACATAATTATGCCAGTTAGGGAACCACCAAGCAAAGCTAAAGTAGCTAAGGTACTAATGCCAAATCCTGCCGCTCTTTTTTCGGCAGCTTGATAGTAACCCCAAGCAAACAAAATACGTCCAATTATCCAAACGGCGCCGATAGCAGCACCCCAAATTGGGCTGATAAATTGCGAGAACAGCCACAGGGAGGGCAAAAATAGAATCATTTGCTCTAAGGTATTTTGCTGAACTCGCACCACTCGCTCAAAGTCTGGGTTTCCTGTCATCTGCGGGGGAGAAACTTTGTGTTTGAATCTAGCTCTGCTGACGTTGATGGTAACAACGAAGTAGACAATTAATGCTGAAACAGTAATTAGACTAGGCCAAAGTGTCGCGTTTGCTTCTGCGAGCATGATTCGGTATTATTCGGGTGGAGTAGATATCTTGATTATAAATCAATTATTGCCGATCGCGTCATTCATCGCCATCCAGTCATTCAAAGCAGGGGATTTGATGCAACTGCTGGGTATTAGTGGCGCGGCAATTGCTTTCGGGTTCCGGGACATCCTCGAACACTTGCTGGCTGGGATTTTGATTCTTTTGCTCGCACCTGCATACGGATACAAGCCCCCGACTCCTCTGGTGAGCAGCCCCAAATTTTAGACTTTTGTTCAAGCTCCCAGATTCATCAGTGGAGTCAATCTCAAATCTCAAATCAGTGGAGTAAATTTAAAATCTAAAATCTAAAATCTAAAATCTAAAATCTAAAATCGTTTGACGGATACAATCCCCCGACTTAAGGAGATTATTTTGCTCAACAATATTCGAGACCGTCTTAAATATTTCACCAGGAGCAGGATTGCTCCAGAGCATTTAAAGCAAATACGAGTTGACTTGTTGGAAGAATCAACCCTAGATATTGACTATCTTGTCTTAATTCTCGGCTCCTGTATAATTGCCACTTTTGGACTGCTTGCCAACAGTGCGGCCGTAATTATCGGTGCAATGATCGTCGCGCCTCTGATGTTGCCAATTCGAGGGTTAGCATTTGGAGCGGTAGAAGGTAACGTTCTCCTCTTCCGCAAAGGTTTAATTGCATTAGCAGTCGGGACGCTGCTAGCAATTTTTCTAGCTTGTTTTTTGGGCGCTTTGGTACAACTTCCCGACTTTGGGAGCGAAGTTCTAGCTCGTTCTAAACCTACATTACTAGACTTAGGAATTGCGATCGCCGCTGGAGGAATCAGCGGCTATGCGAAAGTTCAGCCCAAAGTTTCTGCTACTCTGGCGGGAACTGCGATCGCCGTGGCTCTCATGCCGCCAATTTGTGTTATAGGTTTAGGCTTATCTCAAGCTAATTGGTCGCTCAGTTTGGGAGCAAGCCTCCTGTATCTTACTAATTTGCTGGGGATTACTCTTTCCTGTATGCTAACCTCTTTAATGGCCGGCTACACGCCCCTGCATCGCGCCGGTAAAGCCCTCTTGTGGGCGCTAGGATTGACGACTATACTTGTGATTCCTCTGGGGGTGAGTTTTGCGGAATTGATCGAGCAAGCGCAACTAGAAGCCAGTCTGAAGCGGGCGTTGCTTAACCGAACTATCACTTTTCAACGAGTGGAAATGATTAAAAGCGATACTAACTGGTTGGCGAAACCGCCGGAAGTTCGTCTGAGTGTTCGCAGCAGCGAACCTTTGACACCCAAACAGGTGCAGCTTTTAGAAGCATTTGTCGAAAAAGAAATGGGTCAACCATTTACCCTGATTTTTCAAGTCAGTCAAGTTGAAGAAGTGCGGCGCTCAACCCTGAATAAGTCCGGATCAAAACCGAAATTTTAACTATTTTAGCCCTAATTGTATGGCCCCAGAAGCTCTAATTAACCAAGTGACGATCCGAGTATAATTCCTGATATTGTAAGGTGCGTCAGCCTACGATAATTTGAATATGAGCTAGCTCATAGAAAGATTTGGGAGAATTTGACAAACTGAGAGTAAGGTTAAATAGGAGGTCAATTTAATGACCAATACTACTCTCAATTTTAAGACTGCACCCGGACATGAAGTTCTGGCCGCGGCGGGTAAAAGAATGCTGAGGCCGGGGGGGAAACTTGCTACGGAACAGTTATTTGAATGGGCGGATTTTCAGCCTGGGGAGACTGTTTTAGAGTTGGCTGCTAGTTTTGGATATAGTTCGATCGCCCTTGTTGAACGTTTTGGCGTAAAAGTAGTGGGAGTTGAGAAAAATCCCGACAGTGTGGCCCGCGCTCGTGCTAATGTTGCAGCAGCCGGTTTGAGCGATCGAGTGGAAATTGTGGAAGGAGATATTTTTCACTTGGATCGGATTTCCCAACAGTTTGATTGGGTTTTGGCTGAAGCTATCCTGACGATGCAGTCGCCGTCAGGGAAAGCTAAAATTGTATCGGGAATTTGCGATCGTTTAAAACCAGGTGGCAAGTTTCTCTCTCACGAACTTTTAGCTAGAAACCGAGAATCTGAAATTCACAAAGCTTTATCAGAAGTGATTCGGGTTAATTCAACGCCTTTGTCTGAGTCTGGCTGGATTGCTGTTTGCCAAAAGGCGGGTTTGCAGGTAGAAAAGTGTCAAACCGGGGCGATGGGGCTCCTCAACTTGCGGCGAATGGTTGAAGATGAAGGGTTTGTGGGTACTGTGCGTATTTTGTGGAATATATTAAGTCGATCGCAAATTCGCGATCGTATCTTAGCAATGCGTCGAGTTTTCCAGCATTACCAACAGGATCTAGGCTACATCGTTATGTCTGCCAAAAAACAATCTTAACCGAGTCAATCGATTTTCGATTTTCGATTTTCGATTGAAGATAGTGAAGCCACTTGTAAATTCGGGGCTTTCTGACCAAATTTATTGATTATCAAAAACTATGACTGCTACTCTTTTACAGCTACAATCTTCAACAATCCAACTCCGAGACACAATTGAATATCCCGCCGCCGGAGTGTTGAGCAAAATTTTAGTCAAAGACAATAATTGTCAGTACAGTTTATTTTGTCTGGCAGCAGGCACGGAAATTTCGGAACACTCTTCGGCACGAAATGCCACAGTTAATGTCATCGAAGGAAAGGGTATTTTGACTTTGGAAGGCAAGGATATTGTTTTGGAATCGGGGGTGTTTGTTTTCATGCCTGCTCGCGCACTCCACGCTTTGAAAGCTGAAGAAAATTTAGCGTTTATTTTGACACTTTCTGAGGCTAATTAATTTCCGCAATATTGCTGTAGGGGCGGGTTTTACCAACCCTAACTGCCTAAAATCAATAATCTCATAAACCCGCCCTTATTCACAGTTTGTCGGGGGGTGGGTTTATATAGATAGTGAGTTGAAGTCAAATATTATTTGTGAAACCTGCTCCTACAAGAATTGGGATTTTAACATTTAGTCTATTTCATCTCCAGAGGCGATATCCTCCAATTTTTTCCAATCCAATACAATAATTTTACCGCCTCGACTGTAGGAGAGAAACGGCTTGAGTTTCTTAAACAACCGCACGCATTCTTCGTAGGTAATCCCAATGCTGCGAGCAATTTGATAGTAGGGAAAACGTTTTTCTAAACATACACTATTATTAGCAATCTTCGTACCTTGCTCGACGGCAAAGTAATGAATAAATCGAGCCAGCCGCACGATCGCCCTTTCCGACACCAACCCGTGCACAGTCTCGTGCAGTTGCTGCAACCGCTGGTTGAAAACCGCCAATATTCGCAAAGCAATCTCGGGATTTTCCCGAATAGCTGCTAGCAAAACTTCCCGTTCTGTGGTAAGAACTTGCACATCAGTTTCTGCCGTCACCGTTGCGGGGGCAATGCCGTTGCCTAACAAAGCAGGTGCGGCAAAAATATCTCCCTGAAATAAAGTGCGGAGAATAGTTTCTTTACCCGCCGCCGCTGTTTTTGCAACCCGCAGAGAACCGCTCAAAAGAGTGTATAATTTTTCGGGGATGCGATCGCCCTCATACATCACAACTTCTCCCTGCCTGTACGTCCGAATTGCTGTATGTTCTTGCAATCGCTCTAATTCAGTTCGGTTTAAGCTGGCAAATATTCCAATTTGAGCCAGTTGCTCGACAGTTGATTTCATACCTTTAACTCTACCCGCTCGGAGCCTATCAACAGTATAATAACGGTAAATTCAGAATATATCGAGACAAGCAGAGCCATCTACGAAAATGCAGAACCAGAATATCGGCGATATTATTTTGATGAGATAGCTGGCGGATTTGTGCTAATTCACCAACAACACAATCTTAATAATTCGGAAATATTTCTAGCTGAAATTTTGGCTAAAATAGGGAAGAGAGTTAGAATGTTGAGCGAGCAAGCAGCAGAAGGTGTGAGAACACCAGACGCTGAGATTGACGGTGAGATTTGCGAATTTAAGGAGTTGACTGAACAGACTCAAAACATCAGAGACCGAGTGCAAGAAGGCATCAGTAGATCCAAAAAGCAAGGTGCATCAGCCGTTGTTTTTCACATCAATCGAGAAAATTATGATGTCGGGAAAATCAACGCTGGCATCAAACAAGCTCTGTTTTGGGATACCGAAAAGCAAATTCAAAAAATATTTTTTGTTGTTAATAGCGAACAAATTCAAATCATCACAAGGGAAGAGTGGAACAATGGAAGATCATTTCAGCGAATTTAAAGAGATTGTAGCGCGGGGATTGCAGAACAATATGCCGCGAGATGCTAAATTAATTACTGTAGGGCAAATTTTATATGCTGTTAGCCACGACGATCTCACAATAGAAGAAGGTTGGAAGCTTGAAGAGATGATGGGTGGCAGAACACAGTGGGAAGAGGCACTTGAGTACAGTATTTTTGGCTATCCAGTAGACACAGCAACGCCACCTTTAGACAAACCTCTGGTTATTGCCGGCAAAACTTTTCATTCTCGCTTGATGACGGGGACGGGAAAATATCGCAGCATTGCAGAAATGCAGCAAAGTGTCAACGCTAGCAGGTGCGAAATTGTTACCGTGGCGGTGCGGCGAGTGCAAACAAATGCTCCCGGTCATGAAGGATTGGCAGAGGCTCTCGATTGGACTAAAATTTGGATGCTGCCAAATACTGCCGGTTGTCAAACTGCGGATGAGGCAATTAGAGTAGCTCGTTTAGGGCGGGAAATGGCGAAACTTTTAGGGCAAGAAGACAATAATTTTGTCAAATTAGAAGTGATTCCCGATGCTAAATATTTGCTGCCAGATCCGATCGGCACTTTGGAAGCTGCAGAACAATTAGTTAAAGAAGGTTTTGCAGTTTTGCCCTACATCAATGCCGATCCCTTGCTGGCAAAACGCCTCGAAGAAGTCGGTTGTGCGACAGTCATGCCTTTAGGTTCGCCTATCGGTTCGGGACAAGGGATCAACAATGCCGCCAACATTCAAATAATTATTGAGACGGTTAAGGTTCCTGTGGTTGTCGATGCGGGGATCGGAACGCCCAGCGAAGCGGCTCAAGCAATGGAAATGGGAGCCGATGCACTTTTGATTAATTCCGCGATCGCCAATGCCCAAAATTCCCCGGCAATGGCAAAAGCAATGGGAATGGCAGCAGAAGCGGGCCGGATAGCGTACTTAGCAGGCAGAATGCCGGTCAAAGATTACGCGATCGCCTCTTCTCCCCAAACAGGCACTGTCACCTCCAAATAAATGGCCGAATTTTCCTGGGCGCTTTTTTGGTACAGTTGTAAACATCAAAAATATTAAGGATTGTGACTGATGCCTTACATCAAAGATGACGATGGACGCCTGAACAACTTTGCTAAAGAGCCGAAAGTGTATGAAGCCGTACCTCCCAACAAAAATCAGCAGCGGAACTATATCATCATGGGTATTGCAGGATCGCTGTTAGTGGCCGGTTTGGTGTTTGTGGCTGCTTCCGTCTAAAAACAGGGCTGCACTCAAAGCTGCTTCATCAAATCGCAATTTTAAATAATCCTTCAGCAAACCATGTTTTCCAACCAATGGAAACATGGTTTTTGTGTTTCAATACAAAGCAGGTAGTTGCAACAATCCTGAAGCGTGCCAAGCGAGCTGGAAAGCTAAATAACACAAGCAGAATTTTGGTTTTTTCCTCTCTGCCGTCGGGATCGGGGACTTAGGTTGCAATTAATCCGACGGGTGCGTCACCAATATAAAATTGCCAATTGAAAATCTACAATCCTTTGGTCATCATCGGTGCGATTGACTGCCTTCGGGGCTTAGTTGCGAGTTATGAGCGATCGAGATTTCAACTCTCAACTCTCAACTCTACAATCTACAATCTACAATCTACAATCCAAAATCTAAAATCTAAAATCTAAAATCTAAAATCGCCAGACTCTGATGTCTATTCCTTCCCAAAAAGTTTCTAGCTCCAACAAGCTGATCTACCAACGCTTGAAACAGGCGATCGACCTCAATTTACGCCGTCAAATTTTTATTGCCGCCTGCGACGACTTGTGCTTGCGGGACTGTCTGGCAGCCCGCTTGCAGGCAGAATTAGTTGCAGAGAGCGCAGGCTCCAATCCTCGCTCCCCGATCGACTACCCCCGATTTGTCAGTTTGGAACTCGACTTGAGCGATCCAAATCCTTGGGCTTCGATCGCCGCGTGGCTGACCCAACACCCACCGCCCCAAAACAGGGGCAGCTACAGCCGTTTGCCGGGATTCCAAATTATCGGGGCAGAACACCTGACCAGGCACTCAGCATCCGTGCAGTGGTCGTTCCTGAGCTATTTGAGGGACATCGAAGCAAACCTGCAATTGTGCGAGTCTACTCTGTTGCTGTGGGTGTCGCGCCCTTGGCTGAGTTCGATCGAGCAGTCGGCCCCGGAATTTTGGCACTGGCGAACCGGAGTATTTGAGTTTGAAGGCGAACCAACTCCAGCTAAGGGAGACTTCGGGCACTCCAAAGATTTGAGAAACTGTCAGGACAACGGAGACTCCGGCGACAAACTTGTAATATCTTTTCTGTCTGGACAATCCCCAATTCCCGATTCCCCATCCCCAACTCCCGATTCCCCATCCCCAATTCCCGATTCCCCATCCCCAGCGCCAGATTCTAAATCCGTCGAACTGGCAGATTTGGTGCTAGCAGCGACCTCGCAGGAGTTGGAAGCAGAAAATAATGCCGCATCGGAGGACAATTTTCTGCCGCTGCAAACCTTGCAATACATCGAACTGCTGCAAGAACATCAGTGTTGTTGCGAAGCATTGGCTTTGGCTTATCACAGTTTGGGGAATTACTACCGCGATCGCATTCTGGACGGAGACGCTTCTGAGCAAAACCTGACAATCGCCATTGGCGCGATCGAACAAGTGATTGCGTACCTCGAACTTGACGCTAACTCGCAGCAAAATCAACCACCAACCGAAGAATGCGCCCGGCTGATTGCCCAATTGACACAAAATTTAACTCAGTACGCCCAACAGTCCTACAGCCTACCCCCAATTTCCGATCTGCTCAACGATCTCGGCACTCTCTACTGGATGCTGTCGCGCGATCGCACGCAGCATAACGCCTCAGATCCGGTATCCTGCCTCGAACGCAGCATCGCCCTCTACCTTGAAGGTTTGAGGCGAACAGATGCCGAGAGCGCACCCCAAACCCGCGTTAGATTAAACAAAAATTTGGGAATCGCCTCGGCAGATTTAGCGCGCTATCGAGACAAGACAGAAAACTTGCAGCAAGCAGTTGCAGCTTACCAACAAGCGCTGCAGGATCTAGACCCCGCCGCGGAACCCCAGCAGTACGCTGCTGCTCAGAATAATTTGGCGACAGCATACTGGAATTTAGCCCAAGATGGTCAGCCGATCGTCTACCTCAAAAGCGCGATCGTAGCTTACACCCAAGCCCTTTCCTGCTACAGTCCCCAACGAGAACCCCTCAACTATGCCGGAGTGCAAAACAACCTCGGTACCGCCTACTGGAACCTCGCCCAGCACGAACCCTCAGAACCCCTGCTAGTCACGGCGATTGAGGCCTACCGCGAAGCATTGAAATACCGCACCCGAGAATTAGTACCCGCAGCAGCCGCCGCCACCTACAATAATCTCGGTACCGCTTATTGGCATTTGGCGAACCAGTTTCAGCAAAAACAGGCGCGGACGGAATCTTTGCAGCAGGCGATTACCGCCTACCAAGCCGCCCTGGATATCGCCGCAGAGATCGATCGAACGCAACTCACCTTTGACACCTTGGCCGCCCGCAACAATCTCGGACTAGCCCACTATCAACTAGCCACAGACCCAGATTTCGCCCTCAACAAAGCCGCACAGACAAGCCATCTAGAAGCAGCCCTGCACCACCAGTTGCAAGTGTGCGCCGAATGGGGACAACATCTCAAGGACAAAGGGTTAACATATGGGGATAAACTCAGCCTGCAAGCCCCAGCAAACTCCCAAGCTGCTGATTCCCGGCAAACAGCATTGAGCTATATTGTCAAAACGATTAGAGCTTTCTATAGTGAATGTGGGCTGCCTGGCCAAAATTTAGCCTTATCCAAAGTTCCCGGAGATTTATTGCCTGAAATCTTGCGTAGGTTATAAATATGGCTATAACTATTAAAAGCTCAATTTTTTCGAGATTTGTATCCAGTTTTCTATTATTATGGCTGAATATTCTTGCCAAATTCTTCAAGCAAACTTGTGGTCATGGCCCCTGTAAAAATCCTTGTGGTTGATGACGACCCGGCAATCCGAAATTTAATTCAGCGTTTTTTGAGCCAGCAAGGTTATCAAGTTGAGTCTGGCGAGGACGGTCAGACTGGTCTGGAATTATTTGAGCAACTCAATCCTGACTTAGTAGTTCTAGATGTAAATTTACCCGATACTACTGGCTACAAACTGTGTCAAGAAATGCAAAGACGCACGGGCGTGTTTGTGTTGATGCTGACCAGCCGAACCGATGAAGCTGACAAAATGAAAGGGTTTGCCGAAGGTGCTGACGACTACATTACTAAACCTTTTAGTCTTGTAGAGATTGGAGCTCGCGTGGCAGCAATTTTAAAGCGCAAGCGCATTGTTACTCCCGCCGAACAACAAAGTCTTACCTTTGGAGAGCTACTAATTGATCCGGTTCGCCGCGAGGTAATTATCGGCAGTCAGATAGTTGCTTTGACTGCTTTAGAATTCGACCTGTTGTACTGTTTGGCCAGCAAACCCGGTCGCGTGTGGAGGCGATCGGAATTGCTGCATGAAGTGTGGGACTACGAGTATGTAGGAGCCGATCGCGTGGTGGATGTTCATATCGGTCAAATTCGCCGCAAAATTGAACCAGATGCCACTCAAATATCGATGATTCAAACCGTCCGGGGGGTGGGTTACAAGTTTGAGCCAACAACCTAGTACCATTCGCCAAACGTCCGCCGGAACACAAGGCAGAAGGCTGTATAGGGGCGGGTTCACGAATATCTCTGATTAACATACTCGATATTTGTAAACTCGCCCTCCCCACGCAATAATTCAGATCGATCGAGTATCTGATTCGTGGTTCTGCAAATACTCGCGCACTTCTAGCGCACGCTCAAAACTCCTGCGCACGCAATCTCCCAAAGCCACGCCGCCAAAGTAGTTGCTGCACAAATACACCCCTGGCAAAGATTTTAAGCCCCGATCGATTTGTTGCAGGCGATCGAAATGCCCCAGATTGTACTGAGGAATTGCCCGCTTCCACAGCTTCACCGTTAAAACTTTTGGCTGTGGCACATCTGGTTTCAGCAAAATCCGAGACAAATCTCGGTGCACCTCCCGAACGATTTGTTCTGAGTCGAGATTGCCAATTTCCGAGTCTGTTGCCCCGCCGATGTAACTCGTGAGAGTTTGCCAACCAGCAGGCGCGCGATCGGCAAATAAACTCGATGTCCAAATCGTTCCGAGAGTGCGAATTCCCTGCCCCCTCGGAATTAAATTTCCAAAACCTACTAATTTACCCTTGACATCCGACTGCGGGTAGGCTAATACAACGGAGGCAACCGTAGGATAAGTAAAAGCTTGTAAAGCGCTGCTAACTTCCGGTTGCAGAGGCTGCAACAAATCGGCTGTAACGTAAGCCGGCGTTGTCAAAACCACGGTGCGCGCCTCAACTTGTTGGGGCCCATCGGGCGTGGAAAATTCAGCAATGTAAGTTTGGCGTTCTGTACGCTGGAGGCGAGTCAATTGCCAGTTGAGTTTCAGTCGATCGGCCAATTGAGCAGCGATCGCCTCTGGCAGAGCACTCAACCCCTGTTTAAACGAACCCAACTCCCCCGGCTTAGTCTTAGGCACATTCGGGTCAGCAGGCATTTTCTTCGGTCTTTTCCTAGCAGAAAGCAGCGCCCCCGCCACCAGCCCGCCACCCACATCAGCCATCTTCGTTACCCGCCCAAAAGCCGCCGCCGCGCTAAGTTGTTGCGGATCGCCCGCATAAACCCCAGAAACAAAAGGTTCCACCAACCGCTGCATCACTTCCGTCCCCAGATGACGGCGGAAAAATTGAGAAACAGTTTCCTCGTCACCCTGCTGCGAAAGTCGATCGCCCATTGCCGGCGCGACAAACCCCAAAGCCCCGAACAGCGCCCGCAGTTTCCCCGGAAAACTCAGCAACTGAGACTGAATCATCGCCGGTGGAGTCATCGGCACCGGTTGCAGCTTATTTTGCCAATAAACAAAACGAGGCAATTTGTGGTCGGCAAAAATCAACTCCTGCTTCAATCCCACATCCACAGCCAACTTCATCAATTCCGCAGTCGGTGAAAAACTGTTCGGGCCCTCCTCCCAGAGAAACCCCCCCGCTGTCACAGTTGTGATGTTCCCGCCCACACGTCCCTGACTCTCAGCGACTAAAATCTTCAGCGAGGATGCACTCGTTGCTTCCTTGTGAAGTGCGTGCGCCAAACTCAAACCGCTAATACCCGCACCCACAATCAAGGTATCTAATAGTTCCATGTTACATATAAAAATATCGCAATCTTTATGTTACATGGCTTTGCACGGCTTGCGTTCTTTGCGGAGCGTACTGCAAAACCGCTTTCAGATTACCGAATTGCGAATTGCGAATGGGGAATCGGTAAGCTATCCCGCATTTCTCAAGCATTTTTCTCGAAGGTTATCGATTAACCTCTCCCCGTCTCCCCTTCTCCCCATCTCCGTTTTGTATCCGCTGGGTCTGGTTTAAAAAAAGAGCAAATGCTCTAATTAAGCTATATTTCCAAAAATACTATTTATTGAAAATTTTTGTATTATAGGGAACTGTGCCGAAAATTGCACTAGGAAACGCAGCAGTAAAGTGCGAAAAAAGAATTGAGTGGGTTAAACTAACTTTAGGAAAATTTTACAGCTTAACTTGCAAGTCAGCACCCCGCTCTGAAGAGATGGGGCTTCCTGCCCTAATCAAAAGAGAGAGTTGACCACATATCGTCTTAACTGATGACGTTATCAAAAATATGGGTGTTAGTGCAAGCTGCTATGCGATCGCGGGTGAAATGTTTGAAACGGTAATTGTCCCGTGGAAAGTAGATCACAAAAGTATTAAGCGACCAAGTAGTCCCCCTGTAACAATAATTAATATTCAAGGCGGTTAAAACTGCCTGATGTGTGTTTCCTCGCCTAGTCTACTCACATCTTGCACCATTCTTAAGAACAGGCTTTCCGGCCTGTGAAGCGAAGAGTTAATTTCTTGTGGGGTGGGCAGGAGAGCCCGCCCATAAAAACTTATTGAAAATGGTGCAACGTATGAGCCTAAAGACACGAGGTTTCCACACTCCTAAGCTTTTCTCATGAAAAAATACCCATGCAGGAAGTTATCAACTCGTTTCAGTCTTTTTTCTCTAACTCTGTTGATGCTTTCCTAGAGTGCGATCGACAGCAAAAGTACCTATCTATCAATCCTGTTGCTGCTGCTTGGATGGGATTAGATCCTGCTGAAATAGTCAACAAAACTAATCAGGAATTATTAAAATTATATCCCAATAATGCTGCTCTTAAAAATATAATCTTGCAGGTTGATTCCTGCCTGCAACAAGTATTTATAAGCGGGGAAAAAAGGCTGGCAATTCATGAGGTTACGGCGGCAGACGGCGGGATTAAAATTTACGAAACTGCTTACACGCCAGCGGTGGATGCCTCTAGCAACCAGATGCGGGTTTTGGGCGTCGGTAGAGATATCACCAGGCACTACCGCTGGCAGCAGCAGAAAACTCAACAGTTGCGCCGATCGAACCATTTACTGTGGTTGAATGCAGCTAACACTCCCCTGGCAATGGTGGGCTGGGATGAAGATTTTCGGATCGTTGAGTGGTCTAAACGCGCCGAGGAAATCTTTGGCTGGACATCCGATGATATGATGGGCAAGCAGTTCGGCGATTTAGATTTGGTTTGCGACGAAGATAGAGAAGCTGTAAGCGCGATCGAACTCGAACTAGCCACCGGCAACGGCAATACTTCAATTAACCGCAACTATACTAAAAGCGGACAGGTAATTTGGTGTCGCTGGTTCAACTCGATTATTCGCAGCGGCGAGACTTTTACCGTGCTTTCTTTGGTGGAAGATATCACCGATCGCAAACGGTTGGAAGCAGAAAAAGCCCAAGCTTCTCGCCTCACAGCAATGGTAGCCGATGTCGGTATTGCCCTCACCAAACACCCTCAAGATATCCTGCTTCCCTGCTGCGAGGCAATGGTGCGGAATCTCGATGTCGCCTCTGCAGAAATTTGGACTTTCAACTCTCAATATAATGTTTGGGAATTGCAAGCAGCCTCGGGAATCTACGGCCGCACAGACGATCGGGCTAGCTTTATTGAAACTAAGGTTAACTCGATCGCCAAAAAGCAAAAACCGGAATTTGACTGCGGATTTGAACTGAATAATTTTGGACTCCCAGAGGAAGAATCCGCGAAAGAAACAGCGGCACCCAGTTCCGAAGTAGCAATTATCGACACCACTCACAAGCCGGACAATTGCCCAATTCCCAAGCAAATTCTCACCTTCGCCGGCTACCCTTTGATAGTCGAAGAACGCCTGGTAGGAGTCATGGTAATTATCAGCAGCCAGCCGCTGACAACACCTTTTCAAGAAACTTTAGCATCGGTTGCCGATGTCATTGCTTTAGGCATCGAACGCAAGCGTGCAGAAGCTGAATTAAAATCAGCTAGAGGGTTCCTCAATTCCGTAGTAGAAAATCTGCCTGTGGGAGTTTTTGCTAAAGATGCTTCTTCGCTGAAATTTGTGCTGTGGAATAAAGCGGGAGAAACGATCGCAGGTGTTACCTCTCAAGAGGCGATCGGCAAAAATGACTACGATATTTACCCCAAAGAACAAGCTGATGTTTTTACTGCTCAAGACAGGGAACTATTGACCGGCGATCGCAACCAATCTACTGTTAAAGACATAGCCGAAGAGCCGATTCAAACTCGCCACAAAGGTATGAGAATACTGCACACCCGCAAAGTGCCAATTCTCGACGCCGCAGGCCGTCCTCAGTACGTTTTAGGTATTACTGAAGATATCACCGAACGCAGGCAGGTAGACGAAAGCGTGCGCCTCTACGACCAAATTGTCGAGAATATGCAAATTGGTTTGTACGTCTACCATTTGGAAAATATAGACGATGACAGCACCCTCAGGGCGATCGCCTCGAATCCCGCTGCTACCCTGTTTACCGGATTAGAAATGGCCGACGTTTTGGGCATGACAATCGACGAGATTTTTCCCCACCTGCGATCGAAAAACATTCCCCAAGCATTTGCTTCGGTAATTCTGGGCCAAAAAGCCGTAGAAATTGAAGATATTGACTGCGATGAAGGCGGCCGAATAACTCGCGCTTTTTCTATTAAAGCTTTTCCATTACCCAACAACTGCGTCGGCGTTGCTTTTGAAAATATTACTGCTCGCAAGTGCCTGGAAGTAGAACTGCAGGTAGCTTTGGAAAAAACCGAACGTTCCGAACAACTGCTGCGCACAGTAATAGACAAAACCAGTGACTGGATTTTTGCCAAAGACAAAAATTTTCGCTATATTTTGGCAAACAAGAGTTTCGCTCAAGCAATTGATAAAACAGCCGAAGAAATCATTACCCAATCTGATTTAGAATTAGGATTTTCAGAAGAGCTAGTGTTTGGAAATTTAGCCAAAAATATCCGAGGATTCCGCACAGACGACTATGCTGTACTCGCAGGCGAAATCATCCACAATCCCTGCGAGGCGGCCACTGTTGCAGACGGTTCAGTACATATTTTTGACACCCAAAAACTTCCCCTGCGCGACGCTGAAGGCAATATATTTGCAGTGCTAGCTTTCGCTCGCAATATTACAGAACGCCATGAATCGGAAGCAGCTTTGCGCCGCAGCGAAACCAGATTTAGGTCTTTGGTAGCGAATATTCCCGGAGTGGTTTATCGCTGGCAATGCGATTTTTCGACAAGTTTTATTAGCAATGCCGTTTACTTACTAACGGGCTACCCTGCTGCCGATTTTATTTCGCCTTTGAACAGGGGAGGTAGGGCTTTTGCTAGCATTATTTACCCGGAAGATTTGGTAAAAGTAGAAGCCACTATTCAGCAAGCAATAGAAAACAAACACTCTTATAACTTGGAATACCGCTTGCTAGCAGCAGACGGCACGGTTAAATGGGTGTGGGATAAAGGTTCTCCTGTGTTCGACGCAGATGGGAACGTTTGCTGTTTGGATGGGGTGATTGTTGATATTAGCGATCGGTACTACGCCGAGGAAGCATTGCGCCAAAAAACTTTAGAGTTAGAAGCGGTTTTTCGCGCTTTACCTGATTTGTATTTTCGACTAGATGCTGACGGTATAATCGTGGATTATTTGTCAGGTACTTCCTCAAATTTATACGTACCTCCCGAACATTTTATGGGCCAACGAATGACAGACATATTGCCACACAATGTCGCCTGCCAATTTGCCCAAGCAATCTTTGAAATTTCCGAAACAAGAAATTCAATCGACATAGAGTATTCGCTTTCCATGTCGGAAGAAGAAAAAACTTATGAAGCCAGACTGTTGCCGTTTAATTCAGATCAAATTATTATTCTAGCCCGCAATATTACCAAGCGCAAACAAGCCGAATCTCAATTAAAACATAAAAATCGCCAGCTAGAGCAAGCATTGAAACAATTAGGCAGGACTCAAGCTCAACTAATTCAAGCGGAAAAAATGTCGGGTTTGGGACAGCTAGTAGCGGGAATTGCTCACGAAATTAATAATCCTGTCAGTTTTATCTACGGCAATATCATTTACGCTAGCGAGTATGCTAAAAACTTGCTGGAACTGTGCAGTTTGTATCAAGAACATTACCCGGAACCTGTTTCTTTGATTGCGGAGTTTGCTGAAGAAATAGAATTCGAGTTTATGAAAGAGGATTTCCCGAATTTGCTGACTTCAATCGAAACCGGAGCCGAGCGAATTCGCCAAATAGTTCTGTCTTTGCGCAACTTTTCCCGCCTGGAAGAATCAGATATTAAGCGTGTTGATATCCACGAAGGAATAGACAGTGCTCTGCTGATTTTGCAGCACAGACTGAAAGAAAATGGCAGGAATCGTAATATTGAAATAGTTAAAGAATATGGAAATCTGCCATTAATACAGTGCTATGTCGGACAGTTAAATCAAGTTTTTATGAATATATTAAGTAATGCCATTGATGCTTTGGCAAATGTCAGGAATAGAAAGTTAGAATTGGTGAGTTCTTCGGATGCGGAACGGCAAGATTTTCCGACTTTACCTTTAAGTGGCGACGCATTGCCTTGGATTCGGATTCGCACGGAGGTGTTGGAAAACAATCGGGTTGCGATCGCAATTTCAGATAACGGTTCGGGAATGGCAGAGTCTGTTAAGTCTCGGATATTTGACCCGTTTTTTACTACTAAACCAGTGGGCAAAAATACTGGTTTAGGACTGTCTATCTCGTATCAGATTGTGGTGGAAAGGCACGGAGGTACACTGCGCTGCATTTCCGCGCCGGGAGGGGGAACTGAATTCGCGATCGAGATTCCAATTCGGCAGAGGTAATTGGTAATTGGTAATTGGTAGTCGCACGAGAAAAATGATAATCTAATTAAAGGTTCTAAAAGTCAGGAATATTAGCATGGTATCCAAAAGCATACATACTTCTAGTGCAGTTGCAAAAACAATTAAAGATGATGATGATGATGATGATTCCTACGTTGACTATTTTTATGACGTTCCGGGGTCTCCGCCGGGAACTCTCGACTTACCAATCGATGCGCCGCCTCCCGAGATTATATTAATTGACTATTGCGAGACAGCAGCTACTCGCACCACATTAGCCAATCCTCAAGAAGCTGCTGCGTATTTAGATACAGCATCTGTTTCTTGGGTTGATATGTTGGGATTGGGAAATAAAGAAACTTGGCATCAAATGGGCGAAGTGTTTGATTTGCATCTGGTGGCTCAAGAGGATGTGGTTAATGTACCCCAGCGCCCTAAAGTTGTACATTACGAAAATCATATTTTAATCATTGCCTGGATGGTGATGATTAAGCCGAATTCAGAGAATTTTCACAAAGAACAAGTTAGTTTGCTTTTGGGTAAACATTACCTGCTAACTGTTCAGGAAGAACCGGACTATGATTGTTTTGACCCCGTGCGCGATCGCATTCGTAAAGCACAAGGAAGTATTAGAAAACACGGCTCAGATTATCTGGCTTATACTCTCTTAGATTCGATTATAGATGGATTTTTCCCAGTATTAGAAGTTTACGGAGAGCGCATTGAAGAACTAGAGGATGAAGTGGTGGTGAACCCCACCCGCAAAACCCTGGAAAAAATTTATAAAATCCGGCGAGAATTGCTGACGCTGCGCCGCGCCATTTGGCCGCAGCGGGATGCAATTAATGTTTTGATTCGAGATAGCAGTGATTTGATTAGTCCAGAGGTGCGAATTTACCTGCGCGACTGTTACGATCACACGGTGCAGGTGATGGATATGGTGGAAACCTATCGAGAGTTGTCTTCGGGTTTAATGGATGTTTATCTGTCATCGGTGGGCAATAAAATGAATGAAATTATGAAATTGCTCACAGTAATTTCTAGTATCTTTATTCCTCTAACTTTTGTGGCGGGAGTATACGGGATGAATTTCGATACAGAAAAATCGCCTTTCAATATGCCGGAACTGAATTGGTATTTTGGATATCCGCTTTGTTGGGCACTGATGCTAGCTATCGCCTCGGCTTTAGTTTACTTCTTCTGGCGGCGGGGCTGGTTTGATAATTTTTCTACTGTGGTGAAAGATGACTCAGTAAAGTAACCGGATTTAAGACTTGAGGTTTGAGATTTTGGGTTGAGGATTGAATAATTCAAAATCCTGTGAGGTAAAAAGGTTTCCTTGCCCTAGTTGAAGCCGTCTCATAAACCCTTGCATCATAATTCCCAAATTTTTCCGCCTCCAGATTCATCCGTGAGTGAATTTAAGGGGACTTGCATGACAATTTAGTTGTTGCGCGGGCTTTCCCGGACACCGCACAAGAGTTTGAATAAACACAAATGTCCAAATTAACTGGGCGACTTAAAATCGTCAATCTCAAATCCCAAATTGATTGACGAACGATCGCGTACAATAAATCTGGGGAAAAAGTAGGCGCAGGCGGTTGCGGATTAGCGAAAGCTTGTCTGAGGAAAGTCCGGGCTCCCGAAAAACCAAACTTGCTGGGTAACGCCCAGTGCGAGCGATCGTGAGGATAGTGCCACAGAAAGATACCGCCCCCCGATTTGAGATTTGAGATTTGAGATTGCATCAAAAATCGAGCATCAAAAATCGCAAAGTGTTAGGGGGTAAGGGTGCAAAGGTGCGGTAAGAGCGCACCAGCAGCATCGAGAGGTGCTGGCTAGGTAAACCCCAGTTGGGAGCAAGGTCGGAGGGACTACGGTTGGTTTTTTACCAGTTCTGTTTTTTGGTACCGCTTGAGGCGTCTGGTAACAGGCGTCCCAGATAGATAACTGCCCTCGAAAACTGCTTGCAGTTGAGAGAACAGAACCCGGCTTATGTCCGACTTTTTCCCCACCCAATTTTGGGTAAGGTGCTTGTTGCCAGACTTGTCAAGGTGTCGTTAACGTGTTTGCGTCATCGTAACCGTTGAGCTTTGTTCTTGAAATGTTATTTATTGCTAATCGTCTATCAAATGAAGAAGATTTCTCGATCGCCCGAAGCAGAGATTTCCAGCGTTTGAGGCACTTCTCGATCTCCTTGACAGAGCGGACTACAAGCACCCGGAGGACTATTTAGTTTTTTAATGGAAAGCTTTCTAGTGATATGAATCTGATACCATTTACAAAAAAGAATGGAATTTTAGACAAGCTCCAAGCCCGGAGAGTCATGCGTAATTCCCAATTATAAAATCTAAAATCTAAAATCTAAAATCTAAAATGGTATGATTTATCCGGGTCGCCAAAAGCAACTTGAAACATTAATTCAAAAATTGGGACTGCCAAAGAATGCTGCGATCAAATGGCATCTCCTCGATTTAGCTTTAACTCATGCGAGCGCGTCAGCTAAGGCAAATTACGAGCAACTAGAGTTTGTGGGGGATGCAGTTGTGCGGCTGGCGGCGTCGGAATTGTTGTTTGAGACTTATCCCGACTGTACAGTGGGCGAATTTGCTGCTATTCGATCGATCTTGGTGAGCGATCGCAATCTTGCTAAAATCGCTGAAAGTTACGGGTTCGATCGCTATTTAATTGTTTCCAGCAGCGCCGCCTCGGACAAAACAGGCGCTGAACCCCGACTGGCCGATGCTTTGGAAGCGGTACTGGCTGCGCTTTATTTGAGTACCCAGACGTTAGAATTAATTCGCCCTTGGCTAGATTCTCACTTTCAACGGTTAGCGACAGAAATCCGCAGCGATCCGGCCCGCCAAAACTACAAAGCTGCTCTCCAAGAATTGACTCAAGGGAAATACAAAACTTTGCCCAAATATAGCGTGCAAGAAACCGGGACAGTGCAGGGCGGGGAAGATCGTTTTACAGCAGAAGTTCTCGTTCAGGGAAAGTTGGTAGCAGAGGGAAAAGGTCGATCGATAAAAGCGGCGGAACAAGCAGCGGCTCAGGCAGCTTTCAATAAATTAGTTGGTAGTCAGTTGACTGTTGACTGTTGACTGTTGACTGGTGTTATCAGTTATTGGTTATTTGTTAGCTGCTACCAATAACCAATAACTACTGCCAACAGTCAACAGTCAACAGTGATTTTTTGGAGTTAAAACATAGATAATAATAACAAAATATGCTATTATTACTGTGCGATTTTTGAAATTATAATCAATGAAAATCGGAATAGCTGTATTGGGTGCCGGCCGCTGGGGAGTTAACCTAATTCGCAACTTTCTCAAACATCCCAACAGCCAAGTTTTAGCGGTAGTAGACCCGAATCTCGATTCATTGGCGGCCGTCCAAAAACAGTTTAATCTCGATGCCTCGGTGATTCTAGCTGCCGATTGGTGTCAATTGCAAGCATTGCCGGGACTGGAAGCTGTGGCGATCGCCACTCCAGCTTCCACACACTACACCCTCGCAGCAGCAGCGCTGAAACAAGGCTACCACGTCTTAGCAGAAAAACCTCTCGCCCTCAACCTGACTGAAGCAATAGAACTCTGTCAATTAGCCGAAAAACAGCAGCGGCAACTCTTCGTTGACCACACTTATCTGTTTCATCCAGCAGTCGATCGAGGTCAAAGAATTATTCAACAGAATCAACTCGGAAAATTGCGCTACGGTTACGCCCAGCGCACGCATTTTGAACCGGTGCGCCATGACGTTGACGCCCTTTGGGACTTGGCCGTTCACGATATCGCTATTTTCAATACTTGGCTGGAACAAACCCCAATTCAAGTAAGCGCGATCGGCACTGTGTTTCCGAAGGAAGAAGGAACAGGGAAGAAGGAAGAAGGAACAGGGAAGAAGGAAGAAGGAAGAGGGAAGAAGGAAGAAGGAATAAATAAAGAAGTAGCAGCAGAAATACAAAATCAATTTGCTTCTTCACGGATGACTGCGAATCATTCAGAAGGACTAGCAGATTTAGTTTGGGTAACCCTCACCTATCCCGACGGATTTCAAGCATTTATTCACCTGTGCTGGCTAAATCCCGACAAACAGCGGCGCTTAACAGTTGTTGGCAGTTTGGGAACCTTGATTTTTGATGAAATGTCGCCAGAAACTCCCCTGATTGTGCAGCGCGGCAATCCAGATTGGGGAGGCGAAGAGAATAACTCTTTTCAAAGTGCGATCGCACCGCAGCCAACGGGCCTCAGACACCGCGAAGTCTTGAATTTAGAATCGGCAGAACCGCTACAGCGAGTGTGCGATCGATTCCTCAACAGCGTGCAAACTAATACCCCCTGTCCTACCTCATCCGGCTCGGCCTCCGTAGAATTAATCCGCATTCTCAGCACTTTGAGCAAATCCCTCGAACTCGGCGGACAGCCCCTAATACCATTTTAGATTTTAGATTTTAGATTTTAGATTGGGAAAATCACTCATCAACTTTTGAAATTTCCATTTTCCGTTACCAAGTCCTCGCTGTGATAATAAAAACTTGACTGCTGATTGACTGGCAAAGAAATCATCACCGTAGTACCTTGATTCACACCCGCGCTGTGCAGGGTAATGCTTCCGATCATAGATTCCATTATCCTTCGGGAGATAGCCAAACCCAAACCGTTACCGCCAAACCTGCGAGTTGTAGAACCATCAGCCATCACAAAAGGTTGAAACAATTTCTGCTGTTGCTCGGGATCGATACCAATTCCCGTATCTTTAATTGTCACCACCACCCAATCGCTTTGACTGCTGTGGCCAGTCGTACTTTCCGCACTGCCGTTAAAACCAGGAGAATTCTTCCTCGATTCTAGCCGCACAGATATATTAACGCTGCCCGACTCGGTAAACTTAATCGCATTGCTCAAAACGTTCAAAAACACCTGTTTTAGCTTCTCCGGATCGGCATGAACAATAATCGGATCGTGAGGTGCGGGCAAACTTAAATTCAAGCCTTTTTCCTCCATTAGAGGTGCTTGCAAATCAATCGCGTCTTCAAGTACCTGGGTAATATCAACTACTTCTAACATCATGGAGAACGTACCGGCTTCTATTTTAGCAATGTCCAAAATATCATTAATAATATTTAGCAATTGCATGGACGAGTCGTGAGCCCTCTGTAAGAACTCCATCTCTTCATCTCTGTCATCGCAGTAGCCGTCCCGAACAATTTGAATAAAACCAATAATCCCGTTTAGCGGCGTTCTCAATTCGTGAGAAATATTGCCCAAAAATTCATTTTTTAACTGATTGGCAACTTGCGCTTCCTTGGTTGCCACTTCCAATTCTCTGGCCCAGGATCTGAGGCGCTGCACCATGCTGTTTAGCGCTTCTGATAGTTGATTGAATTCCCTAATTTGGAAATTTTGCGGCACGGCCTGCGGCGCTTCCGTATCTACTTTCAGCGCGTAGTCTCTCAGTTTTTCCAGAGGACGCGCCAAGTCGCGAGACAGATATAAAGTCGCGATGATACTAGCAGCAACCAAACCTACAATTAAATTAAATAAAACTTGCTGAATTTCTTCCAAACCTGACAGAGCGTAATCTAAACGCGAAACAGCTAAAATAATCCACTTGCTGTTCTCCTGTTTAGTTGAAGGACTCGGGATAGCAGCGTATCCTGCTAACAACTCTACACCATTTCTTTCAAAGGAAAATAGGTGGAGAAAAGCTGTTCCGCCTGCGATCGCCCTTCTGACAATACTTTTTAGTCGATCGGCATCTGCCTCTTGGGCGATATTGCGGCCCACGCGGTTGATATTCGGGTGCGCCAAAATCGTCCCATCTTGGTCGATCGCCACCGTATAGCCGGCTAGAGAACCCTTGGGAGCGCTGGTTTGCACAGGCAAGGCCGACTGCAAACTCAAAGCATAACTCAACTGCAGGCTATTGCCCCGACGAATGTAAACAGGAGCGCTCAACACCAAACTCACTTGGCTATCGCGGCCTTCTTTACCCGCCTCTGGAAAATCCTCAGCACCCAAAGCCACCTTCTGGTCGTTTGCTTTCGCCTGCGGCTGCTGAGGCAACGACAGACTGATGTAAACGCTCTTGTCGTCCAGCAGCGTCTGCTGCTGCTGTACTGGCGGCCAAAATTTAGCCGGCAGCGACTGAATCGGCTGCTGCCCGCAAGTGCTTGCTATGACTTGATTTGTCTTTAAATTAGTCAATTGCAAGCAATCAACCTGCGCTGGCAACCGCTGCCCTAATTGCGCGATAAACTTTTGATAATCCTTCGGATTTACAGACTGCAACATCGAGCTTTCCGAAGCGCCGATCAGATTCGACTTCAGCGATTTCGCCCACTGTTCAATAGTTTCTGCTTTTCTGACTGCACTTTCTGTCAAGTTTTGACGAGCAGTTTCCAGAAGCGTCGAGCGTGCCTTGCGATAGGTAACATACTCCCCCACCAGTAGAACAGGTACGCTGAGCAACAAAATCCGCGACAGTAAAATACGGCGAAAGGAGGATTGACCTAACTTAACCATAGGACGTATCTAACTTAAGGTGCAACACCCAACAGCGACCATTAAAGTGAAATAAACCAGATCCAAAGCGCCAATCAGTCTAGGGTGCTCTGCTGACGGGACAACACAGCGTCCGAACAACATTTAAACACAATTATAGAAGCCACTTGTAGTAATCTCGATTCTAAGTGTGTGGACTTAAAGATGCTCAGCAATTTGTTTGGCGAATGCCTGTGATTTCCGTCACACATCCCTCCTCACTTCTCCGATCGACTTGCACCCGATCGCCCCAGGGCAGATTTTTCAGGCTGCAAAAAAGCCTCGGCTGGACATACCGCAGTTGTTTGAAGCTAGAATCGCATGGATGGACTCGGCCAAAGTTAAGAGGCAAAAAGTTCGGTTTCCGGCTAGTGTACGGAGAGAATTTTTGCTCAATGGGACTTTTTCTTTCCGAATGCCTTCGAGAGATGGGCGAGAGATGGGCAGAGATGGGCGATTCGAGATTTTGCACCCTGTGAAAGATTTCTTTTGACATCCGATTGATCCGGTGATAACAATTCACCTGTCAAAAAAAAAGAATGAGACGATCGAGCTGCAGATCGACTCTGACAACCCTAAGCTGGCGAACTTTGGCCCAAACAGTACACCCGCGCTCCGTAAATTGGCGGTCTCGGCAATAATTTCCATAACCTAATCGATGAAAAAAAACTTTAGCAATTATACGTATTATTACACAAACAACCGTCCCAGATATCATCACGCTTATTTGATATCTCCCCTTTTAGAAATGCTGGCGACACTTCAGGAGGCCAGCAAGACACAACTCCGAGTTTTGGATCTCGGCTGCGGCAATGGCAGCCTCAGTCACGTCATCGCAGAGCACGGCTGCGAAGTTGTCGGCGTTGACACTTCTGCGCCCGGAATTGCCATCTCCCGTCAAAGTTTCCCCGACTGTCAGTTTATCCAAGCAGATATTTACGACCTCCCAGATACCGATATGCTGCAATCATTTGATGTTGTCTTAGCCATTGAAGTAATCGAACACTTGCTTTATCCTAAAGAATTAGCAAAAGCTGCAAAAAAATGCCTCAAGCCGGGAGGAAGGCTAATTATTTCCACACCCTATCACGGCTATTTGAAAAACCTGGCGTTAGCTATTTCTGGCAAACTCGATCAACATTTTACCGTACTTTGGGATAACGGTCACATTAAATTTTTTTCAGTAAAGACGCTAACCAAGTTATTAAGATCTGAAGGATACACAGACATAAAATTTAAATTTGCGGGTCGGTCTCCCTATCTTTGGAAATCAATGTTATGCTCTAGTGAGTTCTCGGGAAAAGCGGAAAAATCATAAGTTTTGAGTTGTAACTTTTCATCCCATTAAGTTGTCGTAACAGACAATCAGCGCTCAGGAAAATTAAAATATAACTTTTAGGGTAAAAAAAGTAAAATGACTGTTGGCGTTTGGATATTAGGCGATCAACTTTGGCAGAACCAAGCTGCTCTCAACCGCACAGAAGATGATAAATCTTCCCTACCCGTAATTTTAATTGAATCTTGGCAGCACGTTCAACAGCGCCGCTACCACCAACAAAAATTAGTATTAATTTGGTCGGCAATGCGGCACTTCGCTGAAGAATTGCGCGGCGGGGGCTGCCAAGTCACTTACACAACATCGGGGGACTTTGAAGCACCTCTCAAAGCTTGGATACAAGCTCACAATATCACCGAAGTGCGGGTGATGGCTCCGAACGATCGACCTTTTTTACAGCTCATTCAAAACTTGCAACTCCCCTGCAAAACAACCCTGATTCCCAACAATCAATTCCTCTGGACAGAAACAGAATTCAAAGATTGGGCGTCAAGCCGCAAACGTTTGTTAATGGAAGACTTCTATCGAGCCAGCCGCCAGCGTTTCCAAGTTTTAATGGAGGGCGATAAGCCTGTCGGAGGTCAGTGGAATTTTGACAAAGAAAATCGTCAGCCACCCAAAGGAAAACTGGATACACCGAAACCTCTGCGGTTTGAACCGGACGCCATAACTCAAGAAGTTATCGCACAAGTTAAATCTCTATCTTTCCCAACTTACGGAAACATTGAACCTTTTCGCTGGGCGGTTACACGAGAGCAAGCACTGCAAGTATTAGATAATTTCATCGAACAGTGTCTCCCCGCTTTTGGCCCTTATCAAGACGCGATGGTAACGGGGGAGGAAACAATGTGGCATTCCCTAATTTCTCCGTATCTCAATATTGGCTTGCTGCATCCTTTAGAAGTTATTCAAGCTGCCGAAACAGCCTACCTAGAAAAAAACTTAAATTTAAACAGCGTCGAAGGTTTTATCCGCCAAATTCTGGGCTGGCGAGAATACATTCGCGGTATGTATTTTTACGTGGATGCTGATTATTTTGAGAAGAATTGGTTCAACCACACTCAGCCGCTGCCGAAGTTTTTTTGGGACGCCAGCAAAACAGATATGAACTGTTTGCGCCAAGCTTTAACTCAAGTCGAAGGCAGCGGTTACGCGCACCATATCCAGCGGTTGATGATTTTGAGCAATTTTGGTCTAATTGCGGGAATCTCGCCGACTGAGGTAGAAAAGTGGTTCCACAGTGCGTTTGTTGATGCCTACGACTGGGTAATGCAGACTAATGTGCTGGGCATGGGTTTGTTTGCTGACGGCGGTGTGTTGGCGTCAAAGCCCTATGCTGCTTCTGCGAATTACATCAATAAAATGAGCGATTATTGTCGGGGGTGCAAATTCGATCGCACAGTGCGATCCGGCGAAAATGCCTGCCCCTTCAACTTCTTCTACTGGGATTTCCTAGCGCGCCACCGGGACAAACTTCAGTCGATCGGTCGCATGAGCTTTATCTTAGCCAATCTCGACAAAATGTCGCCTGCAGAATTGGCAACCATCCGCCAAAAAGCGGCAGAGTGGCACTTAGTCAGTTGACTGTTGTCAGTTGTCAGTTGTCAGTTGTTAATCCTTTGCAGTGGCTAATAACAAATAACCAATAACATTAATCAACAGTCAACAGTCAACAGTCAACAATGCCCCATGCCCCATGCCCCATGCCCCATGCCCCATGCCCATGTCCCATGCCCTTTGCAATTCTTATTTTTTCCCTGACTTTTCCCTAAACATTCCACAGCGTTTCCACAGGCAAGTCTGAGGTTTTCCACAGATTCGACAAAGTTTTCCACAGATATTAACGGCACGGTAGCATCTTGCTGCGGAATTGGGGATTTCGTTAACTTGCTGCCCAATCCCTCATAAAACCCTGACACCATAAAGATATGTAACAAAAAATGCCCTGAAAAGCTTATTATTTGGTAAACCTTTTTTTTATCTAAAGGAATTTGTAATATTTCGCAACATTGACAAACCCACCCCCTGATAGCGCACAATGATGCGACCGACCTAAAAAAAAAGCGCTCTGATTTCGGCTGTGCCTGCACCTGTATCCGGCCGAAGGGGGGTTCTGTTTTCAATTTATTAGCGAGACTAAAAAAAATGATGAACCCAACAGTCAGTATTTTTGCCGAAATTCCCGAAACGCTGCACGATTCTCTCAAAACGTACCTGGAAACCCATCCCGAATGGGATCTAGACCGAGTATTTTGCGCGGCCCTGTCGCTGTTTTTGTTGCAAAATGCCGATAGCGGTACGCCTGAAGCTTCGCGCAGCTATCGCCAAGCTGCGAGAGTTTATCTCGAAACTCTGTTTCAATCTCCTCAAGACTTGCACAGCAACAATGTAACTCCGTCGTCTTAAAGGAGATTGGGAGACGGGGAGACGCCGTTTCTTGGAAAAATCTTAGTCGATCGATCGGGGTAAGGCGCGCACTGCATAGGTGCCAACTCAAGCTTAAAATTCATGAGAACTCTCGCTTTTAGCTTAGTCCCGATCCTTATTGCATCTCCCTTAAGAAAGGGGACTTTGATAGCTTCAAGTCCCCCCGGACTATCAGGGGGGCGCCGGGGGGATAAGCTGCCCTAATCCTCAAACATTAGACGGTACTACATAAGACGCGCTTGTTTACACCAATGGTGCTTGTGGCGCACCCTACAGACTAATGACTGAAGACTGAACACTACATCATGCCCATGCCGCCCATGCCGCCCATGCCGCCCATGCCGCCCATGCCGCCCATGCCGCCCATGCCGCCCATGCCGCCCATGCCGCCCATGTCGCCCATGTCGCCACCAGCTTTTTTCTTCTCGGGTTTTTCGACAATCACAGCTTCAGTGGTCAAAACCATACCAGCGATGGAACCGGCATTTTGCAAAGCCGATCGCACCACCTTAGCGGGGTCAATAATCCCAGCGGCAATCATATCTTCGTACACGTCGGTGAGAGCGTTGTAGCCAATGTTGAACTCGCTCGCCCGCACTCGCTCGATGACGATGGAACCTTCAACGCCGGCATTATCAGCGATTTGACGCAAAGGTGATTCCAAAGCTTTAGCAACCAAGTCAGCGCCTACTTGTTCTTCGGCGTCTAAAGTATTTCTGATCGCATCTATTTTTGTAATCAGGTGAAGTAGCGTCGTGCCGCCTCCGGCAACGATACCTTCTTCCACAGCAGCTTTAGTAGCGTTCAGAGCGTCTTCAATACGCAGTTTGCGGTCTTTGAGCTCGGTTTCGGTAGCTGCGCCGACTTTAATTACAGCGATACCGCCGGCGAGTTTGGCGATGCGTTCGGTTAGCTTTTCCTTGTCGTAGTCGGAATCCGTCGCTTCTAGCTGCTTGCGGATTTGCTCGATCCGTTTTAGCACGTCAGCTTTGTGTTCTTCGCCAGCAACAATGATCGTGTTTTCTTTGTCGATCGTAATTTTGCGGGCGGTACCGAGCATTTCTAGGGTTGCGGTATCGATGCTGAGTCCGACTTCTTCGGAAATCAGTTGACCGCCGGTGAGCACGGCGATATCTTGAAGCATAGCCTTGCGCCGATCGCCAAATCCGGGAGATTTCGTTGCTGCGATGTTCAATACGCCGCGGGCTTTGTTGACTACCAGAGTTGCCAAAGCTTCGCCTTCAATATCTTCGGCGATAATTAGCAGCGGTTGACCTGTGCGGGCGATTTTTTCGAGAACTGGAATTAGTTCTTGAATTGAGCTAATTTTTTTGTCGGTAATCAGGATGCGAGCGTTTTCGTACTCAACTTCCATGCGATCGGTGTTAGTGACGAAATACGGAGAAAGATATCCGCGATCGTACTGCATCCCTTCGACAACTTCCAATTCTGTTGTCAGAGATTTCGACTCTTCAACAGTAATTACGCCGTCTTTCGTGACTTTTTCCATTGCTTGGGCAATCATTGCGCCGACTTCTTCGTCGTTACCGGCGGAGACTGTGGCGACCTGAGCAATTGCAGCCCCTTCGACGGGTTTCGCCAATTTCTCGATTTCCAGTACCAAGTGGGCGATCGTTTTTTCAATACCCCGGCGCAGCGCGACTGGGTTCGCGCCTGCTGCGACATTCTTCAAACCTTCGCGAATCAGGGATTGAGCTATGACCGTTGCGGTTGTAGTGCCGTCGCCTGCGATATCTTTAGTTTTGGAGGCGACTTCTTGAATTAAGCGAGCGCCGGCATTTTCCAGGGGGTCTTCGAGCTCGATATCCCTAGCAACGGTGATACCGTCGTTAACGATTTGGGGAGCGCCGTATTTCTTTTCCAATAGGACATTCCGGCCTTTCGGGCCCAAGGTGATGCGGACAGCATCGGCAAGTTGATTGACGCCGCGTTCTAGTGCCCGCCGAGATTTGTCGCTAAATGCAACTATTTTGGTCATGTTTGTCTCCTGTCGCTTACATTAGCAAATTTAGCACTCTCTGAGTCTGAGTGCTAAACCGATCAATTTTTGATTGTAGCGCGCCCCAATGCTGCGGGGGATTCCGGGGGCGGATTGGAGATTTGGGCGATCGTTCCGGGTGGGTAGGGACACGGCACTGCCGTGTCCTCACAGATATCGTGTCCCCGCAGATATCGTGTCCCCACAGATATCGTGTCCCGCAGATATAATGTGGTTTGTGACATCTCGATCGAATTTTGGTTATGCCCCAAACCCAACTTTTATGGCGCGTCATCCCCAAGCAGAATTTTTATTCAAAATTTCTTAACTTGTGTTTTCGGTCATCTACCTTTCGATAGAGCTTCTATTCTTTTTTCAAACTTCTACCTTCTATAGCAACCGCCAAGACTATTAGGACGTTCTTAATTGCTAAAAACCTTGGGGAAGACTCCTTCTTCCTTCAGCATCCATCCGTTAAATCCGTTACAAAATCCGCTGCCGAACCTCCTTCCTTCTTCCTTCTTCCTTCTTCCTTCTTCCTTCTTCCTTCTTCCTTCTTCCTTCTTCCTTCTTCCTTCTTCCTTCTTCCTATGGCTCGTTATTCTCGACTGCAAAAACTCGGCTCTTATATGCGCCCGCACTGGAAACCAACATTCTGGGGCGTTTTTTCGCTGTTAATTGTCAATGCTGTGGGCGTTTACATTCCCCTGCTAATTCGGAATGCAGTTGACACTCTCCAAGTTGCGACTAAATTTGACCAAGTTTTCAACTACGTGGCACTAATTCTGCTCCTCGCCTCAATTATGTGGGTGATTCGGATGGTGTCGCGGATTTTGCTGTTTGGCGTGGGGCGTCAAGTCGAATTTGACCTCAAACAGCAAATATTTAATCATTTATTAACATTAGAACCGTCTTATTTTGCCGCCAATACGGTAGGGGATTTAATTAACCGCGCTACTTCCGATTTGGACAATATTCGGCGCTTGGTGGGGTTTGCGGTGCTCAGTTTGGCGAATACAGCTTTTGCTTATGCTTTGAGTTTGCCGGTGATGCTGGGGATTAATGTAAGGCTGACGCTGCTGGCGATCGCAGTTTATCCTTTAATGCTGGTTTTGGTACAGTTATTTAGCGACAAACTTCGTATCCAGCAGTTAAGTGTACAGGAAGAACTGTCGGCGATGAGCGATTTAATTCAGGAGGATATGAGCGGGATTTCCGTAATTAAAATCTACGCTCAAGAAGAAAACGAACGCCGAGCTTTTCGCGATTGCAACGCGCAGTTGCTATCAGCTAATTTGGAATTAGCAAAAACTAGAAACTTTCTTTTTCCGCTGCTGGGCGGTTTGGCAAGCATCAGTTTGTTGGTGCTGCTTTCGGCTGGTGGCGGGTCAATTGCTAAGGGTCAAATTAGCATTGGCGATTTTGTGGCGTTGCTGATTTATGTCGAGCGTTTGGTGTTTCCCACGGCGCTGTTGGGTTTCACAATTACTGCTTACCAGCGGGGAGAAGTGAGTGTCGATCGCATCGAATCAATTCTGACTGTGGAACCGCAAATTAAGGATGCTGCCGGTGCAGTTGAACTGCCGACTCCAGTCAAAGGCGAAATTGCGGCTCGCCATCTAAATTATACTTATCCCGGTGCTAAGATACCCGCGCTAAAAGATGTTGATTTTACCATACAACCGGGAGAAACTGTCGCAATTGTTGGCGCGATCGGCTCGGGAAAATCAACTTTAGCTAATGCGCTGCCACGCTTGCTCGATATCGATCCGGGTCAGTTATTTGTAGACGGACAGGATATTACCAAGGTAAAATTGACCCAATTGCGCGGGGCGATCGCCTACGTTCCGCAAGAAAGTTTTCTGTTCGGCACTACCATCAAGAATAACATCCGCTACGGAAACCCTTTAGCGGAACAGCCGGAGATTGAAGCGGCGGCAAAACAAGCGCAAATTCACCCCGAAATCCTCAATTTTCCGCAGCAGTACAAAACAGTTGTCGGCGAGCGCGGCATTACTTTATCCGGCGGACAGCGGCAGCGGACGGCACTTGCTCGCGCTTTGTTAGTTGACGCCCCGGTGTTAATTTTGGATGACGCTCTTTCCAGCGTTGACAATCAAACTGCTACCGATATTTTGCAAAACTTGGCAACGGGAACCGATCGCAAAACAGTAATTTTTATCTCGCATCAAATGTCAGCGGCGGCCACTGCCGATCGCATTTTTGTGATGGAGAAAGGAGAAATAGTTCAGAGCGGCACTCACGCTGAATTGGTAGGGCAAACAGGGCTTTATCAGTATTTGTGGAACCAGCAAAAATTAGAGGAATTGCTGCATTGACCAGTGACAGATACTTTGAGTCATCTATACTTAGACCCTAGATAAGTAGGCTGGTGCAAATAAACTGGTCACGAGGAGGGCGGGTTTTGTCAGAATAAACTGGCTGCTAGCATAGCTCCCGATTAAACCCGCCAGACCCATCTAATGTTTATTTTTAACCACCTACTTAACTAGGAAAGTTACTGTTAAAATTTCTCCCACTAGCTGCATCCCTAATCATAGGATTTTGGTGACTGATAAAAAAGCGACCAAATTCATTGCCAACCGATTTTAATTAGCTACATTATTCAAGGGAATTTCTTCGGCTTCTTGAAATAATTTAATCGATTGCAGACTATCTGAAGCAGCATCCCAAAGAATGAATTGGAAGCAGTCAGGAATATCGCGAATTGTCAGTAATTTTGAATTAGCAAGCAGGTGAATATTAGCATTGTGACAAGCCAGAAGATTATAATTAGGTATTCGCTCAGAGAGATGATGAATATTGTGGTAAGCAATATCAGCCGAAAACCAATTGAGAATAGTTGGTAATTTTAGGTAACTACTGCCTTCAATTGCCCCAAGAAGATAGTCCCAACCCTCAGCTTTATGAGCGTAGGAACCGTCAAAATTATGCTGAACAAAGAAAATACAGATAAATATCGCTGCTGAACAGGTCATGACAATTGAGTAAACACTCCAGAAAAAGCCAAACCCCAGTAAGTTGCTCAGATAAATCCAGCTACCCATAACACAAATATTGTTGAACAGTAAATCCCAAAACTCAGCCGTCGTATACCAATGTTTGGATTTATAAGAAGCAATGATTGCAGATAAACCCATGCCAAAATCTTGATTGAGACAAGCAAAAATATGTCGGATAAAACCCGTGGTTCCCAATATCAGCGCTAGTCTTGGCTTAATAATTAGATAGAAAAAACCACCTGGAAACAGCATCAATGGGTGTCTGAGTAACTGATACATCTTTTGACTAAATGGACTTAGGGCCGCAAATTTTTCGGTGGATATCAACGCCGAAGGGCCTCGGTACATATCCCAATTACCATTATGTTTGTGGTGATAAGCGTGTCCCCTCGACCAGGGGTACTGAGGAATCGCATTGATGATACCTAGGATAAAACCCATAATGCGATTGACTTTTTTGGAGCTAAAAAGAGAATAATGCCCGCAATCGTGCATCAAAGAGAAACAACGTCCTGAAAAAAGTGTCATCAACACGATTATCGGCGGAAGAAGGAATACAGAAATGGCAGCCGCTTTAAATGCTAAAAACCATAAGAATATATAAGGAATCACTGTATTGAGTATTTGGCAAGTAGCTTTCAAATTGTGGCTCTTCATATAAGGAGCTAGCACAAAATCGGACTTTTTGATCGCGCTTTTCATTCAGTATGTCTATGGTGTGTGGATAAGTGCTTAGCTTAGCATCAGCATATGGTGGCTATTTTTGGCATTGTTTTGTTGCAGGTAATTGCATGAATTGCGGTTTAAATTCAGCCCATGCTTTACAAACCTGCTGGTAATATTTAGTTCATTAGCTCCTCCTTTGGGTGTCTCGCAAAGCTTAAATTCATCTCAACGTTGAGGTACTTGCTCATAACAAACGGCAAGAGTAATTGCTAATCGTTGCAGTAAATCGATTTCTATTTAACCGTGACCTATTAGCAGAATAATAATTTATTGGGTGGTATTGTAGGTCGCAATGATTTCAAGCAAAATTGAGATAGCGGATGCCTCTCTTGACGGTCGTTACAGATAATCTGTTAGCGATAATTCAGTTAGGAATTGCAAGTGATGCGGAACCGTATTGACAGCGAAAATATACTGAGACTGAGTTGAGACCATTACAGGGTATTATTTGCAAAAAGTAGCGCCCAACTACAGTGAAATAATTCAGATATTGCACATTTAAATTGCATATTTGGGGCGGCGTCGGGGCAATGGCATACTCATGGTTTGATTATTTGTTGATGTGCAACTTAAATGCTGATTAGCTTAGCAATTGGTGGACGATAGCCTAGGATTCATAGTCATGAATAAACTATTACTTGACTAAAAATCTATCAGGAATAAGTGAAATCTAATCAATATCTTTCTAAGTGAATAGACCGCTCGCCATAATACATTAATTTTGAGAATGCTGAATTAACGATCATCTATGCCTCTTAGACGAAAAAGAACAGGTTTGGGATATCGGCGGGCATTCTGACTAAGAGACTGTATAATCTCATCACATTTGCGGGACAGCGCCGGATCTACGCCGGACTTTCGCTGTTTCTTCCAACGGTTTTTTTTAGTTGGAACCGATTTTTGCACATTTATGAGGTTATCACAACTCTGGTTTTTTTGCAGAAAAAACTGTGAAGCCTGCCAGCAGCCGAACAAATCGCTGCACCGGAAAGCATTAATATGATTGGTTGGTTGCACGATCGGCGTTCGGTTATGTAAGCCAGTATTGTTGCTTGTATCGTCTGTGGCACATTTTACCCTTCCAGGCTCTACGCCCAACTCGATCGCAGGTTCAAAAGTTGGGCTACTCCCGAAAACTTGTGATTTGCGGGCTATAGGGGCGATCGACAAACAGCCCGCCCTGGAAACCAAAGCTGACAAAACATCCACAACTTTTTGCTTGATTCTGTATCTACTCCTGAAGACGGGAATTTGAGAAATAACCGCACTTGCTGGCGATCGTTTTTTGTGCTCGGAGCTCTAACTTGCTACAATCTAATCGCACACGCGACTAAAAGGGATTATGACCGAACTATTAGATGAGACGCTTTCTATTGAAATAGCGGCGCGCATCAAAAGCAACCGTAAAAACTGCTTTGACAACGCTTGTAAAGCTGCATTAGCTACCGAGGGGGCAATTTATGTTCAAGGATTTTTAGCTGTGCCCGGAGCACCGTATAAACCCATCGAGTATAGCTGGATTGAACTCGACGAGCGAATTGTTGACCCAACCTTTCCCCATCTCGGTTTAATCGCTCAAGACATTCATTACTTCCCTGTACAGCGCTTCAGCGTCAAGAAACTCAAAGCAATCCTAGAAGAATCAAAAGAAGATTATCCTGAAGACGACCCGCTGCCAGTTTATGGCAATCAACCTTATGAATATTACGGCGATTTGATGTTAGGCGGTAGCGATTACCAAAATGCTTACGATTTGGCTGCCGCTAAATGCAGAGAATTGAACCAACCCAAAAAACAGGATGCGAACTAATCAGGACTTACCAAAAAATGGTTTGGCGCGCTACTTACAGCGGTAAGGTGCGCACTGCGCACGCTACAGATACAGATTACTGTAGCAACTGTTCTGTCGATTAATATACTTCATCATGACTTCCCAAATCTACAAACACGGCTTTTCCGTCTTCTGTAAAGTAGAAAAGTACCCTTTCGTCGTAATCTACGCTAAAGCTCCAAAACTCCTTGAGCCTACCGGACAATTTATGAGTTTTTAAGCTTGGTTCAAACGGCTCTCTGATGAACTGTTCCAGCTTTTGCCAAAACCTAGCCTCCAAATCAGCATCGCCTTTGCTCCGCTTTTTGAAAGCACGCTTGAATGAAGAGCTGAAACTGACTTCCACGATTATTCCTCTATCATTAGTCTGAGTTCATTGATGTTAGCGAAAAATTTCAGTTCACCTTTTTGTTGTTCAATCTGCGCTGACTTAAAGTTTTGATACATTTCTTCGCGACGTTCTTCCCGGAGATATTGCTTCAACAACAGTTGAAGCTCTTGCTTTTCGTCAGTAGAAAGATTCTTGATCGTCTCGACCACATCACTGAAAGTCATAACTTACAAAACCCTATTGTGCTGATTAGATTATAGCAAAAAATATCTTTTTGGTTGACTTTCGTTTCTCGTTCCCCGGCTCTGCCTCGTCTTTAAAAAAGCCAAAAATCTCACTATTTACCATTTTCAAATTTCCAAGATTCAGGAAACCTCGAATAATGAAAAGCAGCCAATAACGGATCTGATTTCCGATCGCAAATTAAATCAGCCAACAATTTAGCCGTCACCGGAGCCAACAAAATGCCATTGCGGTAATGCCCCGCAGCCAGCGTCAAATTCTCCCAAGCACTAGCACCCAAAATCGGCAACTCATCAGGAGTAGCCGGCCGAAATCCCCACCAAAACTCCAGAATCGGATAATTTTGTAATTCTGGATATAACTTAATCGCTCCTGCTAACAAACTTTGCATTCCCGCAGGCGTATTTCCAGGCGTAAAATCCACATTTTCGCTAGTTGCACCAATAATAATTCTGCCATCTTGACGCGGCACAATATAAATTCCAGTCCCGAATAAAACTGTTTGCAGCGGCTGCATCACTCCACTATTTTCTGGTACGCATACTGACAGCATTTGCCCCTTTATTGGATAAACAGGAATATTCAATAATTTCTCAGACCAAGCACCTGCCGCCAAAATATAACGGTCAGCTTGTAATTTTCCTGCCGTTGTTTCCACTCCAATAACTCGGTTTCCCTGCCGAATAATTTCCTCGGCACTGCCTTGAATAATATCAATTTTTAATTCTTTACTTGCAACTTGAAGCGTCCGAAATAAAGCGCGGTTGTCAACTTGAGCGTCGTCAGGATACCACCAACCGCCCATTACTTCTTGACCCAATCCCAACTGGTGCTGGTGAACAGAGTCTCTGTCCAACCATTGATAATTAAGGTTTGACAAAAGCGGCTTTTCTTGAGGCTCGTTTTGACACACGGGCGCAAGAATTCCCGATCGCCAATATCCCGTTTTCAATCCTGTAATATCTTCTAGCCGTTCCACCCAGGCGGGATACAGTGCGCGACTTTGCAAGCACAAATCCAGCATCGGACTGGGAGGAATTCGTTCGGCTTGTGGGGCAAGCATTCCGGCGGCAGCCCGGGCAGTCGGTTGTTTAGAATCGGCGGTGAGTACAGCGACAGATGCCCTTCGCAATTTCAGTTCAACTGCTAGCGAAAGACCAATTATTCCGCCGCCAATAATCAGAATATCTTTAGATGAATTCATTGACTTTTATATGGACTTTCTGACTTTTTTGACCTCTGGGCTTTCTTGATGGTAAGGTGCTGGTGTGTGCACCTTACAGTTAGAATTCTTGCGCAAGTCTTACATATTATCTTGCAAGGCGATCGTCCTATCTGCCTTCCTTAACAAAAAATCTATGCTTGGGGTTTCCAGACAGTTTCAGAGCCCTGGCCCCAGAAACCGTCATATTTTGTCACCTTAATATCGCCTAAAACCTTGGTTTGGCAGGACAAGCGGCGGTTGGAGGCGGAAGAATGGGGAGGAACCGAAAGTCGGGCTTTTTCGCGCCACTGGGACTCGGAAACTTCGCCTTCGACGGTGACGGCGCAGGTGCCGCAAGTACCGAGGCCGTGGCAGTTGATGACTTTGGCGTTGCCGTTGTAGAGATCGATGTCGTTTTTGAGCAAAACTTCACGGAGATTGGCTCCGCGATCGCACTCAAATGTTTTTCCTTGCGCTTGTACTTTGACCACAGTAATTTACCCCTGTTAGATTTATGTTAATTTTCATATATATTATCGCATTAATTTCAAATAAATCCATCTAATATAGTAAGTGATATATTACCAATTTCTCGATCGCAATTTCCCATGACAAATCGGCTCTGGATCTACGATACCACGCTGCGAGACGGTGCTCAGTGCGAGGGACTGTGCTTATCTCTCGAAGATAAACTGCGAATTGCTCGGCAATTAGACACTTTAGGAATTCCCTTTATTGAAGGCGGCTGGCCGGGGGCGAATCCTAAAGACGTACAATTTTTTTGGCGGCTCAAAGAACAGCCGCTAACTCAAGCCGAAGTTGTCGCTTTTTGTTCGACAAGGCGGCCGGGAACAACTGCAGCAAATGATGAAATGTTGCAGGCTATTTTGTCCGCCGGTACTCGCTGGGTGACACTGTTTGGTAAGTCGTGGGATTTGCACGTTATTGAAAGTTTGAAGACGACGCTAGAAGAAAATCTGGCGATGATTCGAGATACAATTGAATATTTGCGGAGTCAGGGAAGGCGCGTTATTTACGATGCCGAACACTGGTTTGACGGCTACAAGCACAATCGAGATTATGCTATTAAAACTTTAGAAGTGGCGGCGGATGCCGGTGCAGAATGGCTGGTGCTTTGCGATACTAACGGCGGTACTTTGCCTCACGAAGTCAGTCAGGTTGTTCGCGAGGTTCTAGAAGCTTTAGGAAGCAATAGCGAAAAATCTTTACAGTTAGGAGTTCACACTCACAACGACTCGGGAGTTGCGGTTGCTAATGCTTTGGCTGCTGTGCGGGAAGGAGTGACGATGGTACAGGGAACTATTAACGGTTACGGCGAACGCTGCGGCAATGCTAATTTATGTTCGTTGATTCCTAATTTTCAGCTCAAGTTGGGTTATGATTGCATTCAAGACGAGCAATTAGTTAGATTAACTCAAGTAAGTCGATCGGTCAGCGAAATTGTCAATCTTGCTCCCGATGACCGTGCTCCTTTTGTCGGTCTTTCCGCTTTTGCTCACAAGGGCGGAATTCACGTATCGGCGGTTGAGAAAAATCCGCTGACTTACGAACACTTGGAACCAGAAAAAATCGGCAACTGTCGCCGCATTGTGATTTCCGATCAAGCTGGTTTGAGCAATGTTTTGGCGAAGGCTCGGACTTTTGGCATTGAACTCGATCGCAAAAATCCTGCTTGCCGCCAAATTCTGGAAAAATTGAAAGATTTGGAAAGCCAGGGATATCAATTTGAGGGTGCTGAGGCGTCTTTTGAATTGTTAATGCGGGAAGCCTTGGAGCAACGGCCGCCGTGGTTTGAAATTAAGGGATTTCAAGTCCACTGCGATAAGGTTGGCGAAGACTGTATGGCTTTGGCAACGGTGAAATTGTCAGTAAACGGTACAAATATTTTGGAAGCTGCGGAAGGAAACGGCCCGGTTTCAGCTTTGGATGCGGCTTTGCGGAAAGCTTTGGTGAATTTTTATCCGGCGATCGCCCATTTTTACTTGACAGATTACAAGGTACGGATTCTTGACGGCGGTGCGGGAACTTCTGCTAAAACTCGCGTCTTGGCTGAGTTTAGTAACGGTCAAGACCGCTGGACAACTGTCGGGGTTTCTGGTAATATTTTGGATGCTTCTTGTCAGGCTGTTGTTGAAGGTTTGGAGTACGGTTTGGTGCTAGAAAATCAAGAGGCGATCGCCCTAGTTTGCAGGGTACATTAACCAAGCCTTTGTAGGGACACGGCAATGCCGTGTCCCTAGGGAGTTAGGATTATTTAATCTATAAATTGAGAGATTATATGCTGACGAACCCTACAAGTTTTCAAGGTTCCAAAAACTCTAAATGATCTCCGGGAATCGATCGCAATTTTGCAGCCGATCCTTGCAGTTTCAACCTGCCGCGCTCTAACATGATAATCCAATCGGCGCGATCGATCACTCGCGGCCTGTGACTGATAAAAATCGTCGTTTTCCCGTGCCGGTACATCAACAAATTTTCTAAGACTTCCGCTTCGCTTGCGGGGTCAAGCCCTGCGGTAGATTCGTCTAAAATCAATACGGGTGGGTTGTTGAGAATGGCGCGGGCGATCGCCAATCTCTGTCTTTGTCCGCCAGAAATATTCGCTCCAAACTCCCCTAAAACTGTTTGATATTTATCAGGTAATTGGCTGATAAATTCATCCGCACCCGCAATTTTACACGCTTTCACAATCTGTTCAAAGCTAATTTCTGGACTTCCCAAACGAAAATTTTCGAGAATCGAACGGCTCCAAAAATGCGCTTCTTGAGGAACCAATACTACCTGCTGTCTCAGACTGTCGAGAGACAAATCCTGCAAGTTGTAACCGCCAATTCTAATATTACCCGATTGCAGCGGATACAGACCAGCAATTACTTTAGCTAGCGTACTTTTTCCGCAGCCGGAATAGCCGATCAAAGCAATTGCTTGACCGCCGGGAAACGTGACGGAAAAATTTTCCAGCAAGTCAAGTCTGCCGGGGTAGTGAAAACTAACACCCTTGCAAACAATACCGTCGCGGTCCTGAATGGTTACAAAAGGTTTATTACTATCGTTTTTAGTTTCCGGTTCAGCGTCGATGACTTCCGAAAGCCGTTGAGTTGCTGTCTGGACGCGAGTGATTTCATCCGAAAATCCGACTAAGGAAGTCACCCAAGTAGTAACGTTTTGATTCATGCTAATAAACGCTAGCAACTGACCGATACTCAATACCTTGTCAATCACCAAACCGCTGCCCAACCACAGCAGAGTAATGCTGCCCGCCGAAGCAATAAAACCGGAAAATATATTGTTTAGAATGCCGATTTGCGTAGTGCGGAAAGTGAGATTTGCTAAGCGGCCGAAGCGGCTTTGAAATTCTTCCCAAAGTTCCTGGGTACTGCTAGTAGTTTTGACAGTCAGCGCGCCTTTAAAAGTTTCTACTAAAACGCCTTGAGTTTCTGCTTCCAGCACAAATAAACTGCGAGTTTTGTGCTGCAAAACTGGCAAAAACACCACTGTAGAGGCAGTCATTAACACAGCAATTACTGTAGCTGCCAGCGTCAATTCCTTGCTGTAAAACAGCATAAAAATAAAAGAAACTATAGCTATAAAAAATTGACTGGGCAAGCTGATAGCGACTTGAGAAACTAATTTATTTATTTCTTGGATATCTTGTAATCTACTGACGATTTCGCCGCTGCGTCTGGTTTCGTAAAAACTCAAAGGCAATCGCAGGAATTTGCGCGCGAATTCCATCACTAATCCCAACTCTAAACGCTGGGAAAACTGAGCGATCAAGTTGGACTGTACCAATCCTAAACTGCTGCTAAACAGGTTCATAACTATAACTGCGATCGCCACACTCCCCAGGAGTTGTCTGTCGCCCCGCACCAGGATGTCGTCGGTGAGCAGTTGAACTAGAAAAGGCGAAGAAATCGACAGCAAACCCAACACTGCATTCAGCAAAAATGCTTCCATTAAAATCTGGCGGTAAATCCCAATCCGGCGCATCCATTTTTGTAAGGAATTGGCGGGGGGTTGACCGTCTGCTGCGGCAAAAAACCGTTGCGGATCGGGTTCTACTAGCAAGCACAGCCAATCTGTCCAAGCTGCTGCTAATTCTGCTTTAGAAACATAGCGCATACCGACAGCCGGATCGCCGATCGCATATTTGTTGCCCTGTTTGCCGTACAAAACAACCCAGTGATAACCGTTCCAGTGAATAATCATCGGTAGAGGGGCATCATCAAGCTTGTCTAAAATTGCAGCGGCCGCTCGCACAGATCGCGCATTAAAGCCGATCGCCTCAGCACCTTGTTTCAAGCCCAGTAAAGTCGTCCCTTGTTGCCCAGTGCCGACAAATTCTCGCAAACGGCTAATTGTAAAATTCTGTCCGTAAAATTTAGCGATCGAAGCCAGACAAGCCGCGCCACAATCTTCTTCGCTCTGCTGGAGCACAACCTGATATTTCATCAACCTATTTACTCGTCCGGAGAAAGGCATTTCTCGGATAAAAGGAATGTTCTTTAACATTTGGCAAAATGAATAATGAGTAGAGCCTAATGAAGATTACCCCTCACCGAGTACCTAATCAGAACAAAGCACCCATAAACTTATGGGTGCTTTATGAATTCACATCAATAGATCGATCGAATTTTACACAACTGAACTTTACCAGTAGCGAGCTACTGCTCTGAAAGTACCATCACAATTCCGGCGGTACACAATGTGACGTGTTGCACGGTAACAGTTGGAGTTGTATCTCGTCGAATAATAGTAGCCACCGTTGACGCTGGCAGATTCTTCAGGGGTGACTTCAGTAAACAGTGAGGTGTCTGTAGTTTTTTGCATGATAGACTCCGTTTGGTTGATGAAATTGAGTGAATACAAACTAGAAACTATTGAATTTTTCTAGTATCGTTTAACTACTAATCTATATTTCTCAAATGCCGGTCGTTCTCCGGAATATTACGGATAAACTTTCAAAGTTTAGCCGATCGCACAACCTGACTCAGCTATCTAAACCACAAGGGTTTTGTAAGGGCGATCGCGGCGAGGATCGTACAGATAAAGCTGGCTAGGCGGCGGCAGGAAAAACAGCATATTGAGGCTATTGCTGCGGCTGTTATCGGTTTGGCTGCTGCTGTTAGCGCCGCTGACACCGCTGGTAATGCTGCCACCGCTGACAGTAGCAGATTCTCGATCGGTGAGTTCGGTCAAGAGTGAATGTTGTTGATTTTCTGACATCAAGAACTCCTATTAGTACCTATGTACTTACTTACTACCTACGGATATATGAAAAACCCGGTAACAGCGCTAAAACTTATTGCTGAAAAGCCATACTTTCATAAGCCTTGCCCGCTGGCTTCACTCCTGTTGATGTTTGGCGAAGTTTGTGGGTAGAGACGGCAAAGCTGTGCGGATTTTTACACTGACCCTGTGAATTTTGATTTAGACTTCTAAACCTATTCTTGGTTTCCGGAAAGCAGATCGTAAAGGTGACAAAAGAAATAAGCGATCCATCTCTGCCTCTCCCCCAACTCAAAACTCAAAACTCCAAAGTATTCCCCTCTCCCCCTTGCCGCCATGTCTCTCACTCCCGAAGCCACACCCGCTGAAACCTTTGATAACGACCAGTTTTTGCCCCCTGTCAGCCGCTGGACGACTTTGGGAGGCATTTTGATGGTGGCGACCTTTGGCGGGGCGATCGCCCTCGCTAGCGTCACCAAATACAGCGCTACAGTCAAAGCAGACGCGATCGTCCGTCCAGCCGGAGAAGTGCGCGTTGTGCAAGCAGCCACCGAAGGAAGCGTCGAAAGCATTGCTGTCAGCGAGAATCAGACAGTAAAAGAAGGAGATGCGATCGCAGTTGTAGACGCTTCGCGTTTGGACGCTCAAAAAAAGCAGTTACAAGAAATAATTAATCAGTCTCAAACAGCAGCACAGCAAATCAACCAGCAACTGCGCGACTTAGAAAATCAAATTTTGGCCAGCGCCCAATTTAAAACCATCCAAAGTGAAAGTTCCGCCCAACAGGAATTAATCGAATCAGCTTTAGTAAAATTCGCCACCTCGCTGCCGGATGTCGCCGAAAGACTGGGCAGAAGTCGGCGGGTTTTGCTAGTCAAGCGATCGTCCATTCAACAACAACTAATTCAAGCTAAAAAAGAACTCAATCAAATTGAGTTAAAACTCGAAAATAGCGTGATCCGCACGCCCACGGATGGTACAATTCTCAGATTGGAAGTACGAAATACGGGTCAAACCGTACAAGCCGGCAGCGCGATCGCCCAAATCGTCCCCAGCGACGTACCCCTGGTAGTCAAAGCCAAGGTGACATCCCAAGACATCGCCCGCATCCAAATCGGCCAACCCGTACAGATCAGGATTTCGGCTTTGCCTTTCCCCGATTACGGTACATTAAAAGGAACTGTCAGCGAAATCGCCCCAGATGCGATCGCCACTCAAAATCCCACTAATAATTTAGGTACAGCTTATTACGAAGTAGCAATTAAGCCCGAACAAACTTATTTAACAAAACTCAAATCTACCAGCGGCCAATTCTTCGGAACCCCCCAAGCCAACGTCCCCCGCCAGTATTCCATTCAATCGGGAATGGAGGGCAGAGCCGATATTATTACCGGCGAAGAAACTGTTCTGACATTTGTTTTGCACAAAGCAAGGTTGCTGACAGATTGGTAATTAGTCAGTTGTCAGTTGTCAGTTGTCAGCAGTCAACAGTCAGCAGTCAACAGTCAGCAGTCAACCGCCAGAAAATTAGAGGCTCTGAAATTGAAATAACGTGTCAATATAGAAATGTGAGTTCAATTCTATTCTTTCCTCATGGGCAAACAGCGCGTTCTTTCGGGAGTTCAGCCAACAGGCAACCTTCACCTCGGTAATTATCTCGGTGCCATTCGCAACTGGGTAGAAGGTCAAAGTCAGTACGAAAATTACTTCTGCGTAGTCGATTTGCACGCAATTACCGCACCGCACAATCCAGCAACTCTAGCCTCCGACACTTACACGATCGCCGCACTCTATTTAGCTTGCGGCATCGATTTAGAATATTCTACTATTTTCGTGCAATCCCACGTCTCGGCGCACACAGAACTAGCATGGCTGCTCAACTGTATTACGCCGATTAACTGGCTCGAAGATATGATTCAGTTTAAAGAAAAAGCAGTTAAACAAGGCGAAAATGTTAACGCAGGCTTGCTAAATTATCCGGTGTTAATGGCAGCAGACATTTTGCTTTACGATGCCGACAAAGTGCCCGTGGGAGAAGACCAAAAACAGCATTTGGAACTCACCCGCGATATAGTCATCAGATTAAATCACCAATTCGGCACACCCGAAAAGCCAGTATTGAAACTTCCCGAACCGTTAATTCGTACTGACGGTGCGAGGGTGATGAGTTTGACTGACGGCACGCGCAAAATGTCGAAATCAGACCCTTCCGAACAAAGTCGAATTAATTTATTGGATTCGCCAGATACGATCGCCAAAAAAATCAAGCGCTGCAAAACAGATGCCGTGCGGGGTTTGACTTTTGACGACCCCGATCGCCCCGAAGCTAGAAATTTGCTGACACTTTATCTCCTGCTTTCCGGCAAATCTAAGGAAGAAGTAGCAACAGAGTGTGAAAACATGGGTTGGGGAGATTTTAAACCCTTGCTGACAGAGACGACAATTAATGCCCTCAAACCAATTCAGGATAAATACAAGGAAATCATGGACGATCCGGGATATTTAGAGTCTGTACTGCGTCGCGGAAGAGAACAAGCAGAAGCTATTGCTAATCAAACTCTAACTAAGGTTAAGACAGCTTTCGGTTATTCTTTACCTGTTTAGTTATTAGTTGTGAGTTGTTATTGGTTACTGGTTAAGAATGACAACTGCCAACTGCCCACTAACAACTGCCAACTGCCAACTCTCAACTCTCAAATAACAAATAACCAATAACAGACAAATAATCATGAACCGTTTGCGCACAGCCTGCACCACCCCCGGAGAATTTATAATTACTGCCGAAGTTGCCCCGCCCAAAGGCGGCGACATAACTCACACAATTCAAATGGCTGAACGCCTCAAAAACAGAGTTCATGCAATTAATGTCACAGACGGGAGTCGCGCAGTGTTGCGAATGTGCCCCCTAGCAGTTTCGGCGATTTTAGTGCAGCACGGAATTGAGCCAATTTGTCAAGTTGCTTGTCGCGATCGCAATCTAATTGGCTTGCAAGCGGATCTTATGGGCGCCCACGCTTTAGGCATTCGCAATGTATTAGCACTTACAGGCGATCCCGTAAAAGCGGGCGACCATCCTAAAGCAAAAAGTGTATTCGATTTGGAATCAGTTCGGCTGTTGCAAGTTATTCAAAAAATGAACGGCGGCCAAGACTGGAATGACAAACCTTTAACAGACGGAGTTACCGATTTATTTGTCGGTGCTGCCGTCGATCCGCAATGCCCCAGTTTGTCTGGTTTGCAAAGTCGATTCGAGAAAAAATTAGAAGCAGGAGCACAGTTTTTTCAAAGTCAATTAATTACCGATTTTGAACTTTTAGATAAGTTTATGCACAATATTGCTGCTGGCTGCAACAAACCAGTTTTAGCAGGAATCTTTCTATTTAAATCAGCTAAAAATGCTGAATTTATTAAAAAATACGTGCCGGGAGTTCATATTCCGCAAGAGACGATCGACCGTTTGGCTAAAGCTCCAGAACCATTGCAGGAAGGCATAAAAATTGCTGCCGAACAAGTCAAGCTAGCGCGGCAGATTTGTCAAGGAGTTCACATGATGGCCGTCAAACGAGAAGATTTAATTCCTCAAATTTTGGATTTGGCAGGAATCGATCCAGTGAGCTAAAATTAACCGTAGGGGCGGGTTTTACCAATTATCAATTCCTAAAACTAAGGATTTCGTAAACTCGTAAACCCGCCCACTCCCGCGCTACCATTTTGAACATCAATAAAACAATCATGCTTCAAACTGTAGACAATCCAAGCACTTCTCCCGCAGTCGAACAACGTTTCACTTGGCGCGGTTTTACATGGCATCGAATCAAGACCATTCAAGCTGGTTTTGAAGACGTGCCGAATGTACGCTTATTTTATTGCGATGGAGTTTTAGAAATTGTGGTACTGGAAGGTTGCATGAAGCAATTATGTGTTTGATGGGCTTGCTAATGGGACAGTATTTTCTGCAAAGAAGAATTGTATTTTTTCCCAGCGGTACTTATAGTCGGATTGTCGAAGATCGAGTCGAGTATCAGACAGATTTGTCTTATTGTTCCGGAACTATTAAAGATGTTCCAGATTTATGTATTGAGATTGTTATCACTAGCGCTAGTCCGATTAAGCTTCAGAAATACCGACTGATGGGAGTCCCGGAAGTCTGGTTTTGGGAAGATGGCACTCTAGAGCTTTACTATCTGCGAGATGAAGGTTACGATCGCATTGCTAGCAGTAAAATACTGCCGGAGTTAGACTTGTCTTTGCTTCAACGCTGCATTTTGTTTGCTTCGCCTTTGGATGCGCTTGAGGAGTTTTCTAGAGGAATGGGCGATCGGGAAAATTGATCGATAAACTACTTTGAACAATGCTCGATCGACTAAACGGTTATTAAATAGGAGCAACTGGCAATGACTGACTCAGAAATCCTTAATTCTGATACCATCAAAACACTAGATACCAGCATATCAGAAGTTACTGTTTACACCGATCGCGCGCTGGTGACGCGCCGCGGCACGGTGGCTTTGACGGGAAACGAGCGAGAATTGGCGATCGCCTCTCTCCCCGCAACCCTCGACACAGAGTCAGTCAGGGCTACGGGTGCGGGTACAGTTGCTGTGCGACTTTTGGGAGTGCGAAGCGAAACAGTGTTTAGCAGTGAACCAGTGGACGATCGCACTGCCGAATTAACCCAACAAATCCAAGAATTAGAAACCCAAAAACGGGCAATTAACGACAAAATAACCGCCAGAAAAATTCAGCTCAAATTTGTTGAAGGTTTGAGCGAAAAAAGCGTCGGTTTCTTTTCCAGCAGCATCGCCAAACAGCAGGTAGGTTTAAACGAAACTGGCGAATTGCTCAACTTTTTAGGAACCCATTACCTAAAATACGTAAGTGCGATCGCTCAATACGAAAGACAGCAGCACGAATTAGACAAGCAAATAGAAGCTTTGCAGCAGCAGTTGTGGCAAGTACACACTCCCCATTCCCAGCAAAGTTTTAACATCATTGTTGCCATAGAAACCAGCGGCAGCGGCAATTTTGAACTAGAAGTTTCCTATGTAGTCATGCGAGCCCGTTGGACTCCCCTTTACGACTTGCGAGTAAACACTACTAACAACCAAATTAATCTCAATTACCTAGCCGAAGTCAATCAAAATACAGGCGAAGATTGGACGGGAGTAGCGGTGACTTTATCTACAGCAAAACCCGGAATGGGAACTTTGCCACCAAAACTCCAACCCTGGTTTATCGATATTGTTCACCCAAAATCTGCTCAAAACCGAGAAGTTTTGATGAAACGCAGCCGACAGACTGAGAAAGCAGAAATGGCAATAGACTTTATGGAATTAGAGATGGAAGACGAGGTACCATTGCCAATGATGGCTCTGGGCGCTGCTGCTGGCGCACCCGAACCGATAGACGCTACAACAGCGATCGCACAAGTATCTAAAGAAGGAGGCACCGTCTCATTTCAAGTAGGGGGAAATACTAATATTCCCAGCGACGGTACACCGCACAAAGTGACTATTTTTAGCGAAAATTATCCGTTTAAACCTGAATATATAGCCGTCCCGCGATTAGTCAGTTTTGCCTATTTGCAAGCAGTTGTTGTGAATCCGCTGACAGGCGCAACTCTGCTTCCCGGTAAAGCAAATATCTTTCGCGACAACACTTTTGTCGGTACTGTGCAGTTAGAAAATGTTTCCCCGGGGCAAGAATATAAAGTTAATTTAGGAATAGATGAACGGTTAAAAATAGAGCGGGAATTAGTGGAAAGACAAGTAGATAAAAAACTGATCGGCCAGCAGAGGCGCATGAGTTACGCTTATCGCTTAAATGTGACAAACTTGCATCAGGTGCAGGTACACCTGACACTAAAAGAGCAATTGCCAGTAAGTCGCAATGAACAAATTAAAGTGCGATCGACTCTCACTAATCCGAAGATAGTAGCAGGTGAAATGGGATTGCTAGAATGGATAATGTCTCTGCCGCCGCAAGCAAAGCAAGAGTTATATTATCAGTTTGTTGTCGAACATCCTCCAGATTTAGCAGTCACGGGTTTAGATATTTAATTAGGATTTACACTCTTAATCTGTAACGCCAGCTACAGCTTATACTAATTATGAAAAATATTGCTACATATCAATTAGAGACGAGCATCTGTAGGGAAACGGCACTGCCGTGTCCGGCGGGGGGTTGTGCAAATCAAAGATAATTTGTATAAAGTTGGTAATTGTAGCAAGACTATTTCCAAGTGGTATTACTTATCAAAAATTTGACGATCGGACTATCAACAAAAAACCAGGATGAATTACAACTGGCGAAAAGTCTTGTCTAACGGTATAATTCCCCCTTCCTCAAAAAAACGCCCCGATTTTTCAACAATTTGTACTCCAGCGATCGCGCCCCTGTTGTTTAGCATCGTACAAAGCTTTGTCTGCATAGGCTACCAGTGTATCTGGTTGAACTTCCAAGGTGGGTATGAGTGAGGCAATACCCAAACTGACTGTGACGATCTCCTTCACGTCAGACTCTGCATGGGGAATCGCCAGATCGTGAATTCCTTGCTGAATGTTTTGTGCCACCTTAATCCCTCCTTTTAAATCCGTATTCGCCAGAAGTACCACAAATTCTTCTCCACCGTAACGCGCTGCTAAATCGGTGGGACGACGGACTACTTTTTGTAATGTTTGCCCTATTCTAATTAAGCAATCATCCCCAGCTAGATGACCGTAGTAGTCGTTATAGGATTTGAATTTATCAACGTCAAATAAAATTAGAGACAGTGGCTGCTTTTCTGGCGCTAGGCGTTGCCATTCACTTTGAAGGCGATTGTTGAAACAGCGACGGTTAGCCACCTGAGTCAAACCATCTAGATTGGCCAGTTCGTTTAATTTTTGATTGGCATCTTGGAGAGCCAATTCTATTTGTTTGCGGGCGGTAATATCACGGATAGTAACGGAAAAACCATCTCCTAGCTTGACTGCTGCGAAGTGCAACCAGCAAGATTTTTCTGATTCATAGTAAAAATCCTGTTCTAAAGATTCCCCCGTCTCGACAATATTAACGAAGCAATTAAATAGTTTTGGCTCAATCTTAGTCAACAACTTTTTTAGTACCAATTTGCCAATTATCTCTTCACGACTGCTTTTAAAAGCTCTAGCAATCACGGGGTTGACGACTAAACACCGAAAATCCTCAATCTCCCCTGTTTCGGTGTTATGAACAGCCTGCATTGCCGCAATACCATCAAGGGAACTATTCAAAACACTAGCCAGTAAAGCCCTCGATTGATAAAGTACCTCTTCTGCTTCCCGGCGCTTAATGTTTTCTTGTTCCAGAAGCTGTTGCTGGCGTTGAATGGTTAACTGATTTTCCAGACGCGCCACTACTTCTTCGATTTGAAATGGTTTAGTGATGTAGTCTATAGCCCCTGAATCAAAGGCGGTTACTTTGTCGAAGAGATCATCTAAAGCACTAATGAAAATTACTGGAATGTGGCTAAAATCTGCATCGGCTTTGAGAGTTCTACAGACTTGATAACCATCCATTTCAGGCATCTTAACATCTAAAAGAATCACATCTGGTCGCTTTACCTTCACCGTTTTTAGTGCCATCCGCCCACTGGTAACGCTGCGAACAGTGTAGCCGAGTTTGAGGAGCGCCTCGCTTAGTAATTGTAGATTTTCTAGAAGATCGTCTACAATTAAAATATTACCTTGATTTTCAACTTGACAATCATTATTCATATCTTTCTCAATTTTAATTAGTTAGTTGTAAGTGCTTATTCAGCATCCTCAATTCACAATTATTTGGCAATGGGAATTTCAACGACAAATTCGGCTCCTTTTCCGAAATCCGAGTTACAATATAAATTGCCACCATGTTGCTCTACCACAATTTTGTGACAGATAAACAGTCCTAGTCCCGTACCTTTTCCCACGGGTTTAGTAGTAAAAAATGGATCGAATAATTGTGATTGTATTTCCTCAGAAACTCCTACACCATTATCGGATATTTTAATTAATATTTGATTTTTGTTCACAAACATAGTTTTAATTTTTATTTGTCCTTGAGCGCCGATACATTGGGTGTAAATAGAATCAATAGCATTATCCAGAAGATTCATAAATACCTGATTTAGTTGACCAGAATAACACTGAATTCTGGGCAACTGAGCATAATCTTTAGTCACGATAATTTCTGGATGTTCTGCTGTGCCTTTCAGGCGATTTTGGAGGAGCATCAGCGTACTGTCGATACCTTGATGAATATCCACTCGTTTGTATTCAGCCTCATCGTGATGGGAGAAATTCCGCAAGGACAAAACTATTCGCTGAATGCGATCGGTTCCTAGCTGCATAGAATTCAGAAGTTTGAGCAAGTCTTCTTGCATAAAATCTAGGTTAATAGCCTCAATTTCTACTTTAATTTGTATCGGGGGATCGGGAAAGTGTTGTTGATATAGTTTTACCAAATACAATAAATCTTTGAAATATTCAGTAGCAGGAATCAGATTGGCGTGAATAAAATTCACCGGATTGTTAATTTCATGGGCTACCCCTGCAACCAGATTCCCAATAGAAGACATTTTCTCACTCTGGATGAGTTGGGCTTGGGTGCGCTTTAGTTCGCGCAGAGTAAGTTCTAAATTTTTAGCTTGTTGTTGTAATTCAAATTCGGCTTGTTTGCGGGCGGTGATATCACGGATAGTAATGGAGAAACCATCTCCTAGCTTGACTGCTGCGAAGTGCAACCAGCAAGATTTTCCTGATTCATAGTAAAAATCCTGTTCTAAAGATTTTCCCGTCTCGACAATATTAGCGAAGCAATTAAATAGTTTTGGCTCAATCTTAGTCAAAAACTTTTTTAGTACCAATTTGCCAATCATCTCTTCACGACTGCTTTTAAAAGCTCTAGCAATCACGGGGTTGACGACTAAACACCGAAAATCCTCAATCTCGCCTGTTTCGGTGTTACGAACAGCCTGCATTGCCGCAATACCATCAAGGGAACTATTCAAAACACTAGCCAGTAAAGCCCTCGATTGATAAAGTACCTCTTCTGCTTCCCGGCGCTTAATGTTTTCTTGTTCCAGAAGCTGTTGCTGGCGTTGAATGGTTAACTGATTTTCCAGACGCGCCACTACTTCTTCGATTTGAAATGGTTTAGTGATGTAGTCTATAGCCCCTGAATCAAAGGCGGTTACTTTGTCGAAGAGATCATCTAAAGCACTAATGAAAATTACTGGAATGTGGCTAAAATCTGCATCGGCTTTGAGAGTTCTACAGACTTGATAACCATCCATTTCAGGCATCTTAACATCTAAAAGAATCACATCTGGTCGCTTTACCTTCACCGTTTTTAGTGCCATCCGCCCACTGGTAACGCTGCGAACAGTGTAGCCGAGTTTGAGGAGCGCCTCGCTTAGTAATTGTAGATTTTCTAGAAGATCGTCTACAATTAAAATATTACCTTGATTTTCGATTTTAGAATTAAGATTCATTGCCACTCCGGGGTTCTACTAAATCAAGAATTTGCTCAAACTTAAATTCACGTGCAAGTTTGGTCAATGATTTTATCAAACGAGTTTCTGTTTTGGGAATTTCTCCTACGACTTGTAACACGAGGTTAGTATTTGCCTCAAGTGCCGCTGCGTAGAGTTGAGTAATCCATTCTTGAGTCATACAGGTTAAATCTTCCGATGTCAAGGGGCGTGTTTCTGTATCATCCAAGACAGGAGATATTGTTTCTGCATAGATATATTTGACTCCCAAATGCTTGGCTAGTGCGTCAAAAATTGTGTGTTCAACGAAGGGTTTGCGAACAAAGTCATCACATCCAGCCGAAAGCACGATCGCCTTTTCTTCTTCCAACACACTCGCCGTTAACGCGATTACAGCCGTAGCATTGCCTTTGGTGGTAGATTTGATGTATTTTGTCGCTTCGTAGCCATCCATAACTGGCATCCTCATATCCATCCAGATTAGGTGCGGTTCCCATTCCTCCCAAATGGCGATCGCCTCTTGTCCGTTACTAGCTTCTTTCACCTCAAATCCCAAGGGACTCAACAACTTAATTAGTAATTGTCGATTAATAGATTTATCATCGACTGTGAGAATTTTGTAGCTAAGTTGACCGGGAACCAGTCCCAGAACTCTTGGATATTCTCCTGTACTCTCGCTGTTGGTTTTTTGACCCAACTTGGTCTGAATATACAATTGGAAACTTGTACCTTTTCCTAATTCGCTTTCTACAGAAATATCCCCACCCATCAATTGCACAAATTTCCGGCTAATTGCTAAACCTAAACCCGTTCCTTCCTGCAGATCTTTTCCAGCTTGAGCTTGACTAAAGGCATCAAATAGTTTTGGCAGTTCTGCTGCTGCAATACCCACCCCAGTATCGCGAATACGGAAATGCAAATTAAAAACATCTGTAGTTTCTTGTTCTCCCAGAAAGACATTCAAAGTGATTTGACCCTGGGAAGTAAATTTGATGGCATTGCTGAGTAAATTAATTAAAACCTGACGCAGTTTTACTTGATCGGTACAGATATAGCGCGGCACATTTTCTGTTCGCTGGAATACCAAATTCACTCCGGCATTATTAGCCCGCAGATGCAACATATCTTCTAAATCATTCAGCAAGATATGTAGGTCAAAGTCTGTAAGATTAAGCGTGGTTTTACCTGCTTCGATTTTTGATAAATCGAGTACATTATTAATTAGCGTTAACAGATAATCACCGCTGCGATAGATAATTCCGGCATTCTCGTATTGTTCGGGGGGCATATTTGTGGCGCGTACCATCAATTGCGAAAAGCCGAGAATAGCATTGAGGGGCGATCGCAATTCGTGGCTCATATTGGCAATAAATGTACTTTTGGCTTGATTAGCGGTTTCTGCTTTCACTGCCAACTCTCGGGAAATCTTCTCACTTTCCTGCAAAGCCATAGTACGCTGAATCACTCTTTCTTCTAATTCCGCATTAGCTTGTTGTAATTTCAAAGCCGCTTGACGATTTTCCGAAACAATCGCAGATGTCACCATCGTCGTAAGGGAAAGTACCCCCACAAATAAAAGTAGTAACAAAAGGGAATTAGTAGCCAATACCGCCTTATAAAAAACACTAATTTTATAAGCCGTAGTGATAAAAGCCATACTACAAATGGCGGTGACTAGAATAGTAGTAACTTTCTGACTAAAACGAAAAACCGACCATAAGAGAGGGGGTAAAAGTAAATATTCTACAGGTTGACTCTCAAATAAGGCAAATTTAATGACTATTCCCAAAAGAATAGCAATAATCATAAATTCTCCACTAAGCCAAGACTGCGGGGCATAAAATTTTTGTTTTTTTAAAAAAATTAACAATAAAGGTGTAAAAAGTAAGATACCTATACTATCACCAATCCACCAACCCGTGAAAGTTTTTAGAAAGTCAGACATGGGGACAATTTTTTGATAAGTGAATGAACAAGCCCCGATCAAAGCGTTGGGTAAACTAACTCCCAAAAAACTAACGGCGATAAAAATTACTACATGATTGACTTCATTAAAAGGAAATTTTGTGCGAGTTGACCGTCGAATCACAAATACTGCCAATAAATTCCAAATCGTTACACTAATACTATTGAAAACAATATTCCATAAAGTTTGGGATATCGACCAGGTCATGATTAAGGTCGCAATAAATTGACCCATAAAGATACCTAACCAACGAGAATAACCCCACTCCAATAAAGTGGCGAACATCCATCCTGTTCCGGGCCAAACGGGTGAAATATATGGTGGAATAATCGTAATACTGGACATTTTATGATTCGGGAGAAACCAACAAATTAAAGGATAAACAATGGAAACAATCAGAACTTGAAGCCACCAGTGGGGATTTTTTATTTCTAAGCCGAGACCATTTAAGAGGTTAAAAAACTGTTTTTTTGCGATCATTTTTCAGGTATCAACTTGCATTACAAAAACTGTCCAATCTCAATGATGAACCATTAAAGGTTCAATTAAATCAAGAATTTGCTCAAATTGAAATTCACGTGCTAATTTAGTCAGGCTTTTGATTAAAAATAGTTCAGTTTCAGGAATTTCCTGAATTACTTTCATAACTTTTTGTGTGTTTGCTTCTAACACAGCTTTATATAAGCTTATCATCCATTCATGGGGTCTTAAGTAGGTCGGCGCTGTAAAACGCAACTATGTAAACGATGCGTCAAGTATCAAAATCCCAAGAAAGCAGCACTAGGAGACCCTGTTTACATAAAGTTACATAGTTCAGTTTAATCCCGCCGACCTACTTACTTTAAATGTTTCTGATGTTGCTTCTGCTTTCGTTAGATTATCACCATTATGGGATTGCATTGCCTCATAAATATATTTTCCCCCTAAATGTTTAGTTAATGTTGCAAAAATTATATGTTCTTTACAACCTGCTGAAAGAGGAATCGCTCTTTCTTCTTCCACAACACTTGCCGTTAAAGCAATTATAGCTGTAGCATTGGCTTTGGTGGTATATTTGACGTATTTTGTGGCTTCGCCGCCATCCGTCACAGACATCCTGATGTCCATCCCATCTTTCGGCAGCTAAATAGATCCAGTTAAAACAACGTAAAATATAGTCGTGGATGCAGAAATCGGGTTTTCCATCGGCAGTCAGCGCCGCAGGATTTACGTCGGTTAAGTGTGACCAACTTGCAGCAAGTGCCGATAAAATTGAGACTAAAAGAGTCATTCGATTTTAGATTTTAGATTGTGGATTTTGGATTTACCCCACGGACAAATTCGGGGGCTTGAGCATTTTAGATTTTAGATTTTGGATTGATTCCACGGATAAATCACGTGGCGGGTACCATCAAGAAATTCTTGGTTATGAGTTTAGATATTAATATCAATTTCGATCGGATATTGCTACACAATTAAATTTTCTACCAATTATTGAAATTCGCCGAGCCGGATCGGGAAAGGGCAATACCGTTTCCTTACAGACGATCGCGTAAAATATATGTGTCGCACTACTTTTGAGAGTTGGTATTAGTTAACGAGCAAGCAGCTAATTTTTTCTCAGTACACAACTGCTGAAAGACTAAATCTGCGATTGATTCATAGGCTGGGGCTGTGGGGTGTACGCCATCCCGCAAATAACTTTCTACCGTGGTTTGCGGCAATTTTGACCAGGCTGCGTGAGTGTCTGTGACTGGAATTTTCAAAGCTTTTAGCCGATCGACAAGCTCAGATTTAAACCTTGGCTGATTCGGTACCGGCAGTAAATCGGAGCGATCGCAAGTATACAACACAAACAACGCAATATTCCGCTCTCGCACCAAAGCCACTATTTGCTATCGCTGCATATTTTCCCTAAACCGTTGCGCTTCGGCCACCGGCACATCAGCCACAGGGTAATTCGGCACAAAAACACTGGAAAATCGGAGCATAACGTATCTGTCAAACACTTCTTGCATTGCCAATAAGGGTTGGCGATTCGGCATCAGGGGGTTATTTTTCAACCCCGTGCTGCTACTTGGATGTTGTTGCAAATCGTGAGTACCAATTTGCAATATCACAGCATCGCTTTCAAAAGTGCCAAACTTGCAAATATATCCCAATTGATTGCCAATTCCCCAAAAGCCCGCAGAAGCATTTAGCACCTGAACCTGCTTTTTGATGCCCAACAAACGCGCTGCCAACAATTCTGTAATGTTTGTATCCGATCCGTGGTATTATTCCCATTGATCGCCGAATTTCCTGTCATCAAAATTCTCATAGTAGCTTCAGGCTTGGCTGAATCGATTTGTTCAGACCGTTGAAGAAAACTGATTGTACTGAAGTCTATTGCCAAAGCGATATACAAGTTGATTTGGTGCAAATATCTAGTCAGCATCAGCATCAGCTTGCAACAAAGCAAAATTTCCGAATTCCAGCAAGCGCAACGCAATTTCTATCGCACTCAAAGAGGCGATCGCACAACTGGGAATCCCATACTTAGCTTTGAAAAATTTACCTGTAATTTGTAAACTGCAAAGCCACCGGATAATCTTCTTGCTTCAACCGTTGAATTACCAACTGCAAATCATCTTTATCCTTGGCAGAAACGCGCACTGCATCACCTTGAATCGAACCTTGAATCTTTTTAAACTCATCTCGAATTAATTTAGTGATTTTTTTGGCAATTTCCTGGTCAATCCCTTTTTTGAGTTTGATTTCTTGACGCACCCGACTGCCGCTAGCAGGTTCAGCTTTGCCGTAATCAAAAATTTTCAAAGATAAATTGCGCTTGGCGGCTTTAGTTTGCAAAACAGTGTGAATCGCGTCGAGAGTAAATTCGCTGTCCGTATTGACAGTAATTGCTTCAGCGCCCAATTCGACGGTAGTTTTGGTGTCTTTCAAGTCGTACCGGCTTTGAATTTCCCGGACTGTTTGGTCAACAGCATTAACTAACTCTTGCCGATCGAAATCGCTGACAATATCAAATGAATAACTAGCAGCCATAAATTAGTAATTGGTAATGGGTAATTGGTAGTTGGTAATGGGTAATTGGTAGTTGGTAATTAGTCATTAATTAAGTGTCTCTTAACTAATGACTAATGACTAATTACCAGTGACTAATAACAATTAGCCATTAACAGCCATTAAACTGAAATAGAATAAAGTAGCTGTGCAAGAAGAACTAATCGCAAACATGAGCGATCGCCCCAGCGGCACATTCAGAATATAGAAAACCGAAAACAACAACCGGGCGATCGTAAAAGCGATCGCAGCCCAGCCCGCCGCCTCCGCATCTACCCCCGTCACAAAAGCCATCAAAGCCGCCGCTGAAAACAGCATAAACGTCTCAAACGAATTTTGGTGAGCCCAAGTTGCCCGCTGAGCGTAAGCAGGCAACTTCTCAAACATAGCGCGAGGGGCTGCTTGGTCGTAGCCTAGCTGCAAGCGGGCGAACGCAACCACCACAAACGGTGCGTAAACCAGCGCAGCAGCAGCAGCAATACAATCAAGCAGAATAACAGGCACAGGCAATCCCAACAGCATCATCCGCCTCGCAGTTCAATCAAAATAGAACAGAGTAACCACTTTGCGCTGTTCCTCCGCATCCTGGCAAGTTTTCAGCAAAGTGTGGCTTTCGTGAAAAGCAAAACAGATCAGTTGCTGACACCGAGAAATAATCTCCTGATTGCACATGGCGCTTGCTTCCGGGAGAGACAAGCTATCATTTTTGGGATTTTCTACCAAATGTATCACTTGTTCGAGTTGGTCGCGAGACTCCCGGGGCTGGCGGCTCATGCTTTGCGGCAAAATCACCGTCAGCAGATTAGGATCTGCTCGCATTGCCCCCCGAATTGCGGCTGAATTGGTGCCTGTAGCGCCAGAAGTGATGAGCTGATTGCCTCCCAGAACTATGGCGTAGCTCAGCATCTCAATTAGCTGCTGGTGGGTAATAGGAACGTGGCGAGAACCCAAAAGAGCAATCCGCTTGGAGCTGGTTTGCTGGATCGCCGCAAGTTCTTGTAAAAAATCATCTACTCTGGGTAGCTCAATTGATTGACTCAAAGAATTTATTAAATTAAATAAAACTACGTTGTGGATTTTAGCAGACTCACTAGCCATTGCCGCCAAAAAGAAGTTAAGAATTGCTGATTTACGAGATTTGACGAGAAGATGGGGAGATTTGAGGAAGCCAGAAGGCAGAATGTCTGAAGGCATTCGGCAGCCGGAGCTCAAAGTAGAATTCAAGAAAAATTGAGAATTTAAGAATTTTGGCTTTTTATTTATTTAAACAAAAAATTCTCTCTGCCGAATGCCTACTGCCGAATACCTTCTTGCCTGAGATCCGGCAGCCTTATTAATGGACTCGATCGCCCAGGCTCAAAGATGCCATCAGACGCTCAAGGTCAAAATGTTCTGCCATTAGCTGAGTAACGCATTCCACCTTGATCGGTTCGTGCAGCCGCACGCTGCCAAAGGTGCTGTCGATAATTTCTACCGTGGTTAAAGTATCCAAATCAACAGACAAAACTGGAATTTCCATTTCTTCTGCCCTGCCGATCACTAGGGGAGAAGGAGGCAAGTGGCCTGTCAAAATTAAGCACTGAGTCGAGCTTTCCAGAGCCGCTAGCTGAATGTCCGTGCGATCGCCCCCCGTCACCACCGCCATATTTCTCGCTTTGCGGAAATACTTAAGAGCAGAGCTAACATTCATCGCGCCAATTGTCAAGGTTTCCACCATCAAGTCCAAACGGTCTCGACGGCAGAGCACGTCAGCTTTCAATTGGTGCACCAATTCTTTGACACTGACACTGCGCAGCAAAGCGCTTCTCGGCAGCATTCCCAACACTGGAATCCCCTGTGCCTCCAGAAAAGGCCGCACAGTCGCCGTTACCGCTTCGAGTTTGTCCGAGGGAACGTCGTTGAGTACCACGCCAGCCAAGCGCGAACCCAAACGCCCCTTAGCCGACAGCAAATCGTCTATATACAGATCGATCGGGCGGGCTACCAAGAGCACAGAGGCATCAACTGCCTCAGCGACTTGAGCTAAAGACAAGTCAAACAGACTGCCTTCCTCCAAATTAGCTGGGCCTTCTAACAGCACCAAGTCTCCGCTAGGATCTTGCAAATATTGCGCTAAAGACTGGCGGTAATCTGTCTTGTCTTCTCCCCGCAAACGCTTGTGAACCGTCTCTTCGTCCAAATACAGCAGTGTGGACGGCATCTGACTTTCTGAGAGCTTCAGCGTCTCTACCGCGAACCGCACGTCTTCGTCCTCGATCCCAGCTCCCTCGGAGCTGAAACTGGTTCCCAGAGGTTTGCCGTAGGCGACGCCCAGTCCTTTTGCCCGGAGTCCGAGTGCCATCCCCAGGGCGATCGCGGACTTGCCGCTGTAAGCTTTTGTGGAACCGATCAGCAAATATTTAGTCAATTTGGGTACGCCTTCACTCCTCAATTTGCACCTGTCTATTTCAAGAATTTTAATTTATTCAACAGTATTTCTGCACTGCGACTCAATTTGGCAATGCTATTATACTCGATTTTGTCGCTTTTGCGCAGAATGTTTTTTTGATTGAAACTTTTATTCACCTGTTGATACCGCTTCTCTTGGGATTTTTTTACCTATTTTTTTAAAAAAAATCGCTTTTCTCAGATTGTCTTCGCATTGTTTAACAACTCTATGAGAGATAATAATCGCCTTGTTAAATGTTTATTTAATGACATTATTTAGCAAATTTAATTGCGTTTTTTAAAGATTGAGTACGAGCAGTATCAAATAAAAGCAGCACGGTATAAATGGGATTTGTTATCCCTACAAAAGCCTTTGCCGGGGAATTGAGGGCTGTTTTATATCTATAAAATACAAGAATTCGGTAGGGAGATAGCATGGTCTGTGTCCTAGTCAGTTTTGCATACAATTGAAAACGGATATGTATTATTAGTTATTAATTATTAGTGCGATCGCCCTCGTTCAAACTGATATCTTGCACTGCAAGCGATAAGCTGTTTAGGAGCGGGCTTCTAGCTTCTAAACACATAAATTGTCAGGTGGGGTGGGCTGGCATTTCGGCAGCAGCCCAAAGGCTGATTGCGATGCCAGCCCGGTCGCAGTTCAAGGGCTGTAGATTGAGTTTCCTTGGGCGGATATACAGCGCTTTCCTCTCAGCTACCGAGCCGCAAAAGTTGAACGAAATCAGATTGCGCGATCGCACTTGCTTGCACAAATAATGAATGTCCGAAATAGGCTCTTGAGCTTGTTCGACAGCAAATCTACAGCAGTTTTCAATTGGATGAAATACACGTAGGGACTCAGGCTTTGTCTGAGTTCCTACGCGAAATCTGTATCCCGCTCAACGGAAAACTGCTGTAGATTTGCTGCAAGCAGTGGGGATAAGTGTTCGCGCCCAAAGGGATTGTTGAGAATAATGCAAGAACTCACTTACTCTTTCCGCTTCTCAAATAGGGCTGGCGCACCAATCATGTAATGTTGCCGTCGAGGCTTTACACTATTGGTGCGCCAGTTATAGCGCCCGTCAATCGATTTTAGATTTTAGATTTTAGATTTTAGATTGAAGAAAGCGACCTCACTGATAAATCCAGGGGCTGGCGATCTGGATTCGGAGCTTTTTTATCGAGCCACGAATCAATCCGGGGGCCCCGGATTAAATTGCTTGATTGTCAATTGCGAACTTTCGGCAGGGCGGCTGCGGTGAAAGTTATTCATCCATGCGCATCAGCTTGCGGTAAAACGTTTTAGAAAAATCGACGGTACGAGTCCGCTGAAAAGTCAGGAGTACCTCAATTAAGCAACTGACAAACTCAGAGCTTTGCATAGTCACTTCGTAGCTGAGTTCAGCATTGCCGTCAAACAACACCCGACAGCGGGTTAAGTCGATCGGCAGCGACGAGATATTCCAACTAGCGACAAACGGCACGTCCTCGCCGCCGTCAATTTTTCTTGCCCCCTCCAAGCTTTTGAGCTTGTAGAGGCCAATAGCGTGCGGTAAAAACTTGCGCCTGGGCTCTTGACAGAAAGGCGCGTAGACTTTCACTTCTTTGTCGTCGGCTGGCTTGAGTTGAGGAATAGACATATTTCCACCTCAGACAATTATTACTAACAGATAGTTGAGATCCCCAGAAAAAACTAGCAGATATTCCTGGTCGATCGCAAGTAAAAGTCATCCCAAATACTCTCTGCAATGCCCGTTTACACGGGAGGACAAGCAGCCAGGCCGCTGCTTGTCCTCCCGTGTGCTTTCGACAAAAGACCAGAAACTGGTACAGTAAATACTTATCTCTAAAATCAAAAACTATTGGTGGTTGAATCAAGTAACCTATGCAGCAGAGTTCTTGGCCAGAAAACGACGCTCGCAGCGAGCTTAACTTGGACATCTCTGATTTAGCTCAAGAAGAGCTCAAGAGTTTGACCTCGAACTCGAAGCTCGGCAAAGTATTTGCTATACCAGACATTGGCGACAGGGTGTTTGACGCGGAAACAAAAGCAAAGCTCCCGGTTGCGGTGTCTGTGCCGGGAACTCCCTCTTTTCCTCAAAATCTGTACCGGGGACGCCGCGGAAAAGCCGCCGCAGTGCTGACTGCGATTTGGGGCGGCACGATCGCCCTGCACTTGATTTCTTGGGGTGCGTGGTTAGTGTGGGGGTTGACCGGACTGCTGTGGATGCACGCATTTCGAGTTTTGTTTGCTTCGCCCAAGCCCGCACTGCCGCCTCTTGCCGATGAAAGTCGAGAGGATTGGCCCTACGTGTCGCTGTTGGTGGCGGCGAAAAATGAGGAAGCGGTGATTGCCAGATTCGTAGAATCAATCTGCAATGTAGACTATCCGATCGACCGCTACGAAGTTTGGGCGATCGACGATCACAGCAGCGACGCCACGCCGCTAGTATTGGAACAGCTCACCAAAAAGTACCCCCAGCTCAAAGTATTTCGCAGAGGAGCAAATGCCAGCGGCGGCAAGTCGGGAGCCCTGAATCAAGTGTTGCCGCTGACTCGCGGAGAATTTGTGGGGATATTTGACGCCGACGCGACAGTAACGCCGGATTTGCTGCGCCGGGTGCTGCCGGTGTTCGATCGAGAACAGGTAGGGGCTGTGCAAGTCAGAAAAGCCATCGCCAATGCTGCGGTAAATTTGTGGACTCGCGGCCAAGAAGCAGAAATGGCTCTCGACAGTTTTTTCCAACAGCAGCGGATTGCGATCGGCGGCATTGGAGAATTGCGCGGTAACGGCCAATTCATGCGTCGCAACGCCTTGGAACGCTGCGGCGGCTGGAACGAGGAAACGATTACCGACGACCTGGATTTGACGGTGAGGCTGCACCTAGACCAATGGGACATTGAATTTCTGGCTTTCCCAGCCGTGTCAGAAGAAGGAGTCACTAACGCTCGCGCTCTGTGGCACCAGCGCAATCGCTGGGCAGAAGGCGGCTATCAGCGTTATCTTGACTACTGGCGGCTAATTGTGCGCAACCGCATGGGAACTCGGAAAACTTGGGATTTATTTGGATTTTGGGTATCTCAATATTTCTTGCCCACAGTAGCGCTACCCGACTTTTTGATGTCAATTGTGCTGCGCCGGATGCCGATCGCCAGTCCCCTAACTGTGATGACCCTTACTTTGTCGGTGGTGGGAATGTTTGTCGGTTTGCGCCGCACTCGCAAAGAGACCAAATTTGAGGTAAGGCGAGTTTTTGTCACCTTGCTGCAAACGCTGCGGGGTACTGTGTATATGTTCCACTGGCTGTTGGTAGGGACTGTGACGGCTCGGATTGCGGTGCGGCCCAAGCGGCTCAAATGGGTTAAAACCGTCCATCAAGGCGCTGCTAGTAGCATCAAGTAAACAATTAGCAGAAATATCTCGGCACAGTATTGCCCAAAGTCCGAAGATTTTCGGAGACAAAAAAACACCAACCCTCGCCAAATATGTCCCCACCCGAGCCTAAGAGTAAAATTTGGCAATTCCGAGAAAAAAACACTTTGAAACAGCTTAGGTAATAGGTAATCGGCGAGCGGTAATAGCGAATAAGTAATGGGCAATACAAAAGTCGAAAATTAAAAGATAAAAGCGAAACTTTTTAACTTTTAACTTGACAAAAAACCAATTACTATCTATTAATTATGAATTGCCAATTAGGACGAATTGCTTGTTGCCAACTACCCGTCACCCGTAATTGATAATGGATTTGTTAGAGTACCAAGCTAAATCTTTATTTCGCCAGATGGCAATTCCGATTTTGCCGTCGCAGCGGATTGACAATCCCGCCGACCTCAAAGGACTAAAAATTCCCTACCCCGTTGTACTCAAATCGCAAGTGCGGGCTGGGGGACGGGGCAGGGCGGGCGGTATCAAGTTTGTGGAAAATACGATCGATGCAGTAGCTGCCGCCCAAACAATTTTTAATTTGCCGATCGAGAATGAATATCCCCAAGTCCTGCTGGCAGAAGCAAAGTACAACGCCGACCAAGAATTGTACTTAGCGGTACTCCTAGACCCCGTAGCGCGACGCCCGGTTCTTCTGGGTTCCAGACAAGGAGGCATGGATGTCGAAGGGTCGATCGAGCAAATGCAGCAAGTTGCCGTAGACCAGGAATTTTCCCCATTCTACGCGAGGCGTCTCACGCTGAAAATGGGATTGCAGGGAGACTTGATTCAATCCGTGAGCACGATTGTCGAGAAAATGTACCGGCTGTTTGTCGAAAAAGATTTAGATTTAGTAGAAATCAATCCTCTCGGCATCAGTCCGACGGGAGAGGTAATGGCTTTAGACGGTAAAGTCACTGCCAACAACGAGGCCTTGGGGCGACATCCAGATTTGGCAGCACTCTCGGAGAATAGGCTCTTGGGGGGGTTGGTACGGGAAAGGAGAAGTTTCCATGTCCCTGGCGATCGCTCCCATTCCCACTCGAAGGCTCAGCAATCGCCGGAGTTTGACCCCAAATCTCAATCCCCAATCTCGAATTCCGAATCCCTGCAATTAATCGAACTAGACGGGAATATCGGGATTTTGTGCAACGGAGTGGGCCTGACAATGGCAACTCTGGATGCTGTAACCCACCAAGGAGGAAAACCAGCTAATTTTGTGAATATGGGTTCCCTAGAGCGCTACGATGCAGCAAATGCCCTGCGCGATCGCGCAGATTTGGGTCTGGAGTTAGTCGCTCAGGATAAAAGCGTTAAGGTGATACTTGTAAATATTTTGGGCAGCGCCTCCAAGAGCGAGGAAATCATCGCCGCAGTAGCGGGGTATTTGGAACGGAAAGCTCGCGCTAACCGCCACATCCAAGTTGTGCTGCGCCTGGTAGAGATCGATGCTGATGCTGTTAAAAAGCGTTTGGGACAGTTGCCGGTGCAGCTAGCTAGCACTTTGGATGAGGCCGCGGCCGCTTCTGTATCCTCAGTCAAGTAGCGGCAGTCGATCGGCAAAAAACGAGATTTCTCTACAGATGAAGGCCTTCTGCTTTTTACAGATCGAGTGTCAAGTGGGAAAAAATGAATTTAACTCCTGAAAGCAAAGTCCTTGTACAGGGCATTACAGAATCTTCCGCGTCAACCCGCGCCGCCCTGATGATGAAAGCATACGGCACAAATGTAGTCGCCGGTGTCAGTCCCGGTCGGGGTGGGCTGGAAATGGAGGGAATTCCAATTTTTGATTTGGTAGAACAAGCAGTGGCGGCAGTGGGTCACGTTGACACTGCGGTAATTTTTGTAGACGCTTACTCGGTGCTGGATGCGGCTCTAGAAGCGATCGCGGGAGGAATTCGGCAAATCGCGATCGTCACAGGGGGAGTGCCTCCTCTGGATATGGTGCGCTTAGTCAGAAAAGCAGAGGCTACTGAAACTTTGGTAATCGGGCCTAACGGTCCGGGAATAATTGTGCCCGACAAACTGCTGCTGGGAACTCACCCCAAGGAATTTTACACTCCCGGCCCGGTGGGGGTGATCAGCCGCAGCAGCACTTTGACTTACGAAGTTGCCCTAGAACTGACTGAGGCTGGGTTGGGACAGTCGATGGCAGTTTGTATTGGCTGCGACGCGATTGTCGGTTCTTCTTTTATGCAGTGGCTGCAAATTTTGGACGAAGACGACAGTACGGAAGCGATGGTTTTGGTGGGGGAAGTTGACGGGTGGAGCGAACAAGCTGCTGCTTCTTACATCGCCTCGGCGATCGACAAACCCGTGGTTGCTTATCTGGCCGGCCGCTACGCTCCCAAGGGGCCGTCTTTGGGCCACGCCGGCATCCTGATCAGTTCTCGCGCTGCTGCCCAGAAAGCCTTTGGAGTTACGGCGCCAAACAAAATGGCGGCTTTTGAAGAGGCGGGCATACCTGTGGCGGCTCGGCCTTCGGAGGTTCCGAAGTTGCTCAAAAAATTGCTCAAGAAAAATTGATTGCTTCGGGAGTCCTAACCCTGTTGGCGGTTGGGATAGGGGTAGGGCGGGGGCGGGTTTTGTCTCAAAATTGTCTGCAGAATGCCGCAAATGCGGGCTAAACCCGCCCCTAAGACACATTTATGATTTTTTTACCAAAGCCCTCTGACCGGCGTCACAGGCTGCGGTGCGGGTGCTGGCAAGGGGGTGGCGCGGCGCGGCGCTGGAGGCGGAGTTGTTGGCTGCACGCTGCGGCGAGGTTCGATCGGACTTTCGGTGCGAGTTGTTTCAGTTGTGCGACTGGTCGATCGCATCACATCTTGAAGCAGGCTTTGCATATTTCCGGCTAAACTCTGAACTTTCCCAACAGCGGCGCTAATGCTGGCAACATCTACGTAAACCTCGGTCAGAGGATACTTTTTCAGGATTTCCAGCAGCGAAACTTTACCGTCGTCCCCGGCCGCCAGCATCATCGCCGCCCGCAGAGCTTTGCCGCTTTCTGTGCGGCGCTGAGTGCGAATTGCTTGACCGATTTCGTCAGTGATTTTCTCTCCCGGGGTGCTGTAAACTACCCTGGCCAGATTAGCAGGCTTTAAACCGATTTCTAGACCCATGAACCCCCGCAATACTTGCGCGTCCATTTTGGAAAACCGGATAATTTGTTGGAGGGTTGGGGTCGTCGTGCCATCTTTAGCAAAGTCTTCTAAGTCAGTGATATTGATGGTTTGTCTGATCGGGCCAAATGTGAGGACAATTTTTTCGGCCGCTAATGCTGTACTGCTGCTAGATAATATGCTCGCGCTTGCTCCTAAAAGAAGGGCAAAGCCGATCGATACAAATTTTGTTAATTTCATATTCATTTTTACCGCTCGATTAAAATTATTTTTTCGAGATTTGTACATTATAGATCCAGCAGTTATATTCTACAAGGTCGCCTGTCTAATTTTTGCCCGCGTCACACCCACAATCTCGACCGAGACTTTTTCTCGATCTTGACTTTAAGAATAAGTAACCACATCTACCGCAATATTTTTGCTTCTATTCATTCTGCCTTCTACCTTCTACATCTGAGTGCCTTCTACATCTGAGTGCCTTCTAGAAGTTATGTTGAAAACCAAACGTAAAGCCAAGAAATCCAAACACAAGCATAGTGAAAAAACAACAGCGCTAAGCAAAAAAGAAGTAGCAGCACAAAAACGCAAAACTTCACAAAAGCGCAATGAATTGGTGCAGGCGATCGCCATAAGCTGCTTAGTCAGCTTTGCTGTCAGCATCCCCCTGTTGTTCGTAGCCCGCCCTAAGATTGCTATTTCAGGAGGCGCAGCCGCAGCCATCTTGCTGCTTTCCTACAAGTACCCCCGTCAAGCTTTGTGGGCTTTTCTAATTTACCTGCCTTTCAGCGGTACAATTACTTACGCAATTGGCGGCGGGAATGCTGCATTTCAAGTAGCCAAAGATGCTTTCTACATACCAGCTCTCATCGCGCTAATTCAAAGCTGCAAAAAGAAACATTTGCGCCTGTTCATTCCCAAACAAATGCTTTCTACCTTTAGCATCCTGTTGATGATGGCAATGCTGACTTTAATTTTTGTCAACGGGGAGATGCAGCTCAATCCTATGAAGGGCGACAAACCAATTCTGCAAGGAATTCTCGGCTTAAAAGTATTGATAGGTTACATACCGCTGATCGCTTGTACCTATTATCTGCTCCGCACGAAGAAGGATTTAGTATTTTTTAGTCGAATGCACATCGTTTTGGCGATCGTTTGCTGCCTTCTCGGTTTGATTCAATACCTGTTGCTGCAAAGTGGAAAGTGTGCGGGTACCCGAGGAATGACCGGAGAAGAATTATATAAAGCAACGCTGGAAGCTAGATGTTTTGTCGGCGGTTCTTTGGTGTTCAGTCCAGAAGTCAAGTTTATCCGCTTGCCGGGAACTTTTGTAGCGCCTTGGCAGTGGGCGTGGTTTTTAATTTCTAATGCTTTTTTAACCTTTGCCTCTGCCTTTTGCGATCCTTCATTCTGGTGGCGAGTTATCGGTTTATTTGGCATGGCATTAGTATTTGCCAATGCAGTGATTTCCGGTCAAAGAGCTGCTTTAATTATGGTTCCCGTTGCTACGGCAATCCTGCTAGTTCTCACCGGTCAATTAGTTAATTTAAAACGATTTATTCCCATCGGTGCAGGACTGGCGATTTTACTGTTTGTCGGTGCAGCAATTAACCCGGGAATTATTGAGCAGCGGTGGGAGAGTTTTGTTAGCCGCTGGAATGCTGCACCGCCCCAGCAGTTTCTCTTTAATCAGTTCGAGCAGAGCAACAATTTTATCATTGACAGACCTCTCGGTAGAGGTGTGGGACGAGCAACTAATTCAACGCGGATCTTTGGTGCCACGCAGCTAATCGAAACTTTCCAACCTAAGTTGATCTACGAACTCGGTTATCCGGGAATGATTGCTTTTCAGCTCATGCTTTTACACTTAGCTTTTCTAACGTTTCGAGCTTACCGATCAGTCAAGGACAAAAGTTTGCGGAGTTACGGAGCTAGTTTTTGGGTGTTTGTTGGATTTATTACGATCAATACTCAATACTATCCGCTGGATGTAGATCCAGTGTCCGTGTATTATTGGGTTTTAGCTGGGGCTATTTTAAAGTTGCCCAAAATTGACAAACAGGTGCAGGATGAAAAACACCAGGAACTTGAGTCAAATGATTTGCAAATTCACCAGGAATTAAAGGATAAAAAAATTCTTGCCTCTACCCCAATTTGACGTTCTCGGACGCAGAACCTCTATAGAACCCATTTGAGATCTGTTGTTATAACCGTAAGCCTTGTGCCATTGGGATTTCAAATCTTTGGCCGCCATTGCCCCATGATTTCTCGTCTTGTGGCTATTGAGTTATGTGAGACGGCTGCTTTGTCCGCCTTATTTTTTAAGAAAAGATCCAAAATGGGTTCTATAGATGTCGCTGTATCCGCCAACGAAAGCCAGTCGCTGGCCGTTGGGCCACCACATTAGGGGAGCGATAACATCTATATTAGGTGTAAGTTCGTGGCGAGCGGAACTGGTAGCATTGACCGCAAATAAAGGGGATCTGTTGTCGCTGCCGCGCATATCAAGGGCTGTAAACGCTAGTATCCTTGGTTAGGCTGCGGGTGTTCCGGGGCTGTGAAGGCTCAAAAACAAGCTGATTAAGAGTGTTAGGGAGATAAGGGCGATCGCCCCGATCCGCCATAATTTATTGAAGCTGAAAAGTTGCAGAATTTGCAACAAGCTTTTCAGACGCGGGCAAGATCCCCACCCCACACTCCACTTAAACTTTTGTGTAACAGGCTTTTGTGGAACGGGAATCTTGCCTGTTCCATATCCCAGGGGGAAATCCAAGTTAAAGCGCATTTTATCGATTCATCTGCTAATTTTTAAAGTGTTTGTCTGTCGATATGTCTCGACAGCCTCAAACTCTGTTTAATTCTGCCAATAATTAGCTCAAACATTTTTTTGCGAGACGGATTCTTGCTGCTGGGCGGCATCCCTAACTCGCAACACATCAAGTTCAAGTCACTTGCACTCATTGCCAACAATTTTTGCCTCACCTCTTCTTCATTACCATTCTTAGCTTGTAAACGCAGTTCTTCATAAACTTCTAGAACATTTTTCGCCGATAAATTAGCAGGTTTATTAACATCAGCACCAGTGGAAATATCCGAAGTTTTTGACTCAGCAGAAAGCCCTCCCCGCTTGACTTGAGTTTCAAGCCTGGTTAATTTTCTAGAAACGTCCCGCAAGATTTCCTTAAGTTCGCCAATTTCCTTAACTAACCCCCCGCTTTCTTGTTCGGAAGCAGCCAAAATTTCTTTTTTAATCATTTCAGATACTCCTCACACTCGCGCCATAGTTTTTCAAATTCTCTAACTAATTCTCGCGGCAGTTCTCCCTCATTAATTGCCCGTTTTAGCCCGACGCTTTCGCGAATCGTCGATTCTAAAAATCTAACTTCTATGTTATTATCTTTTGATATTTCATCGCAAAGTCTCTTTACTTCTCTCATGTAAAACTGGACTTCATTTGTCAGCAATCCTCCATAGGTTTTAGCTTTATTCATAAAGACTGCTATCTTAGGAAACGGATAAGGCTCAATCCGTTTCTGGAGCGAGTTTAAAACTAAACTCAATCCCCTAGAACCAAAATAATCGGGATTGACGGGAATCAATATTAAGTCGCAGCAAGAGAGTACGCTGTAGGTGAGGAGACTGAAGGAAGGCGAACAGTCAAAAAGCATCAAGTCGTATTTGGGGAGATTGGCAGAGTTGGCGATTTTGCCGATGAATCTGCGGATGAAGTCTTTAACACTTTTTCCCTCAAAGCCATCGATATCCAACCAATATAATTCTTCAACTGAAGGAACAAAATGCAACTGTTCGTCAATCTGATAAATGGTGTCGAAACCAACGGGGAATTTAAAGTTTTGTCCGGCTTTTTTAAAGACTTCTAGAGCGTCGTAAATGGTAAGTCTGTGCTTGAGAGATTGTTCGTACCACTTACCAAACTTGTCATCTAAATGACCGGTATTTTCGTTAAGTCCGATCGCCTCTGTGAGTGACATTTGCGGATCTAAGTCTAACATCAAGACTTCTAAGTCGGTTCCTTGGGATATAATATTTCCCAGACTCCAAGTGACGGTAGTCTTTCCGACACCGCCTTTGAAGTTGATTACGGCTATTGATTTAGGACTCATGGCTGGTTTTGCTTGGATTTTGCTCAAATATAAATTAAAACATATTGTGGCGGTTAGTCGATCGCGCGATCGGTCATGAGAAGCCCGATGTGTCGATTGACAGAAAAGGCAGACTATGATATAGAAATAAATAATAAAATCAAACTATTAGCCATCCCAAAGGTGAACTAAAACAAATATATTCTGGATTTAACGAAAAAGAAAACGGCGATCAAATTCTCGATCGACTTAATGTTGAAAAGGTTTTATCTAATCGGAATACTTGTTGTTCTCGGAGACCCTTATTTGCATACTGTTTAAAGGCTTTGAGGGAAACATCTACTGATAAATATCAATTTCTTAGATAATTAAGTAAAATAACCAAAGCACAATTGGCTAATATATAAATTTTTAAGTTATGGCAGATTGTTACTGCCGATCAAACGTAAGGTGCACATTGTGCACCCTACCTTTGTTTTAGCGTTTGACCAACTTCTTAGAAACCTTCCGCAGGCGAATAGATTTTGGCGTTACTTCCACCAATTCATCCTGACCGATGTACTCCAAAGCACGCTCCAAACTCATATCGACTGGCGCTTGCAATTGCGCCAATTCTTCACCGCCAGATGCGCGGTGGTTTGTCAACTGCTTCGACTTGCAAATATTCAGCTCCATGTCTTCATCTCGGTTGTTTTCTCCGATAATCATCCCTCTGTAAACCTTGGTTCCGGGAGTAATGAAAAATACGCCGCGGTCTTCAGCATTTTTCAGTGAATACTGGGTCGCAGTTCCTTCTTCAAAGGAAATCAATACTCCGTTGCGACGGGCGACAATTTCTCCACCGAGGGGGCGATAGTCGAGGAAGCTGTGATTCATAATTCCAGCGCCGCGAGTCAAGCGCATAAACTCGCCTCGGAATCCAATCAAACCGCGAGCGGGGACTGAAAATTCTATTTGGGTGCGACCGGTGCTGCTGACGTGCATATCTTGCATTTCTGCTTTCCGCTGACCGAGGCGTTCGATGCAGCCGCCGACTGCTTCTTCGGGTACGTCTAAGACCAAACATTCAAAGGGTTCGCAGGGACGGCCGCCGACTTCGCGGAAGATTACTTGCGGCTGGGATACTTGGAATTCATATCCTTCGCGACGCATATTTTCGATCAAGATTCCGAGGTGGAGTTCGCCGCGGCCGGATACGAGAAATTTGTCGGGAGAGTCGGTTTCTTCGACGCGCAAGGCGACGTTGGTTTGGAGTTCTCGCATCAGTCGATCGCGAATTTGACGCGATGTTACCAAACTTCCTTCTTGACCGCAGAACGGGGAATCGTTGACCGAGAAGGTCATCTGCAAAGTCGGTTCGTCTACCTTGATTAAAGGCAGCGCTTGCGGGTCGTTGGGACAGGTAATTGTTTCGCCAATATACGCATCAGCAAAACCAGCAACGGCGACAAGATTACCAGCAGAAGATTCTGGGATATCAATCCGCTTCAGGCCTTCAAAGCCCATCAATTTACTAATTTTTGATTTGACAAGCGCGCCGCTTTCGGTGATTAAGACTGCTTGTTGACCGACTTTAATTGTACCGTTGTGGATGCGGCCGATGACGATGCGACCGACGTATTCTGAGTAATCTAAAGTTGTTACTTGCAGTTGCAGCGGCTTGTTGGGGTCGCCTACGGGGGGCGGTACGTGGTCGAGGATTTCTTCAAAGAGGGGCTTCATATCTACCCCTTCGTCTTCGAGGTGTTTTTTGGCGTAACCGCTTAAGCCGGAACCGAAGAGGTAGGGAAATTCGCACTGATCGTCGTCAGCACCTAGTTCTAGGAACAGATCCAAAACTTTATCGACGGCTTTGTGGGGATCGGCTCGATCGCGATCGATCTTGTTGACAAAGACGATCGGGCGCAGTCCTTTTTCTAGGGCTTTTTTGAGCACGAAGCGGGTTTGCGGCATCGGGCCTTCGTTGGCGTCTACGATCAGCAAACAACCGTCTACCATGCCGAGAACTCGTTCGACTTCACCGCCGAAGTCCGCGTGTCCGGGGGTATCGACGATGTTGATCAGGGTTTCTCCGTACCTGACGGCGGTATTTTTGGAAAGAATTGTGATGCCACGCTCGCGCTCGATATCATTGGAGTCCATAACGCAATCTGGGATTTCTTCCCCTTCGCGGAAGACCCCGGACTGTCTGAGAAGAGCGTCCACAAGGGTGGTTTTGCCGTGATCGACGTGAGCAATGATAGCGACGTTGCGAATGGGAAGACTCATAATGCGTCTGGGACGTTAAACGGATTTAACTAAAGATTTCTTAATAATTGTAGCGCATTAAGTCAAGGGGCGATCGGGCGGGCTGCAAGATTCGAGTTCTCCGTGGCTAGAATCAAGATTATGGAAGCGCAACCGAGGGAAATTAAGTGTTACACCACGCCTGATGGCAGAGTTCCTTTCGATCGGTGATTTTGAGTTGGCCCAAGTGAACAAGCTTTGATAGGGCGATCGTCGGTATTAAGATGAGGGTGCAAGAACCGATCGACCTTATGGAAGTACAACCGAGGGAATTAGACGTTATATTACCCCAGACGGTAGAAATCCTTTCGCAGAGTGGCTTAGTTCCCTGCGAGATTTGAATGCGGTAGTTAAAATTGAGCAAAGGCTTGACCGAGTTCGCTTGGGGAATTTAGGAAACAGCAAGTCTGTTGGGGAAGGAGTCTGCGAATTAAAAATTGATTTTGGGCCGGGGTATCGCGTGTACTTCGGACAATTGGGGTCAACAATTGTTCTTCTTCTCTGCGGTGGGGATAAAAGCAGCCAAGAACAAGATATTCGCAAAGCTAAGGAGTATTGGAAAGAATATGGAGAACGCGAAAATGCCAACTAGCGATAGTTACCAGGACTATTTGATTGAAGCCCTTAAGGATAAAATACACGCTGCTGCTTATCTAACGGCGCATTTGGAAGATAAAGAACCTGAACCCGGTTTGCTCGAACTCACATTTAACAATGTATTTGAGGCTCTTAGAGAGCCAAATATGTCTGCTGATGATGCTAAATTGCATCGAGAAAAATTAGATATTTTGTTGTCGCAGAATGGAATGGCTACAATTTATGCTTTAGCTAATTGGCTGAATGCTCTGGGATTGAAGTTAACAGTTGCGGTGGCTCAAGAGGATGAAGGGGAAGAGGAAAGTTCTGTGGCTGGTGCTGAGTTGGTGGAGGTTGGTAATGTTTGATTTGGGTCGATCGAGCTTTAAGCTATTAATTAGACCTTGAGGGCGCTCGAATGCCGATCGCTAAAGGAAGTAGCCGATCGCTCTGGGCTATCCTACAATACTGTAAAAAGTTATGCCCGATCGCCCGGTACGGCAATGGCTGGCATCGGTGCTCTGCTAAAATTGGTGCGGACGTTTGATGTGTCCATCGAAGAATTGTTGGATTTTGTCGAACAGTAACAAATTACACTTAAAATAAACCAGTGCTACCAGCGCCAACCAGTGCGACCTCGCAGGGACGATCGACTGTGGGCCCAAGCAACAGATGCGAGAGTTGGCGGATGGGAAGGGGCGAAGTCAGAAAGAGATGATATATTCTCAGCGACAATTGTAGCTGTTCGATCGCCCATATCGGTCTACAATTTTTAACGTTGAGCCTTATTGAAGTGCAGGAGTGGAGCTGGCTTGGATAACGCTAGTCTGTCAAGAAAACCCCCGCAAGCCTCGGAGCTTGTCGCCGACGAAATTCCAGAAGCAGTGCGAGACCACCCATACCCAGAAGCAGGGCAGAGTCAGTCTAAGAAAAAAGGGCTGATTTGGAAATTGCTAGGGTTGGCCGCATTAGCCTGTGGGGTCAGCATCTGGCTGCACCTCAACTTTAACTTGTTCCCAGCCACCAGTCAGGCAGAGCAAACTCAACAAAACCCAGCACCGGTGAGTTCCGCGTCTGGGTCGGTCGCGAGTCCAGCTACCAACCCAAAAGCCACCGCAACCCCAGACAACCTGCTGGGACACTTGCCGTACGCAGAAGCACCAGCCAAAGACTTGGTAGGCGTCACCCCCGACGGTAGCGTCACACTCCGCACCTCAGCAGCAGCAAAATATCAGGAAATGGCCAACGCCGCAGCGGCCTCAGGCATTTACTTCGCTCCCATATCCGGCTTTCGCTCCCTAGAAGACCAACAACACGTATTTTTTGACGTGAAAGCCGAACGCAGGCAAAACGCCAGCAAGCGAGCCGAAGTCAGCGCCCCTCCAGGTTACAGCGAACACCACACCGGTTACGCGATCGACATCGGCGACGGCAGCGCCCCGGAAAACAACCTCAGTCCCAGTTTTGAAAATACCCAAGCATTTAAGTGGTTAGAAGCCAACGCCGTCGCTTTCAGCTTTGAAATGTCCTTCCCCAAAAACAACCGCCAAGGCGTCAGTTACGAGCCTTGGCACTGGCGGTTTGTGGGCGACAAGCAAAGCCTCGAAACTTTCTACAAAGCTCATTCCATGAAAAAGTAGAAGGAAGTTCGACAACGAGCAATGTACGGGATTTAACGGATTTAACGGATAGATGTTGAGAGAATTAAGTCAAGCGTGAAGATTTCCCTCCCACTCCCCCACTCCCCCACTCCCCCACTCTCCCACTCCCCCACTCCCCCCCACTCCGTTGAGCCAAACTCGTGATTGCAATCTATCCAGGCAGCTTTGACCCCATTACCTTCGGTCACGCAGACATTATCGAGCGGGGATCTAAACTGTTCGATCGGGTAATTGTTACGGTAGTAAGAAACCCCAGCAAAACCCCTCTCTTCACCGTAGAGGAACGGATCGAGCAGATCCGGCGATCTACCCAACACTTGCCAAATGTAGAAGTAGACAGTTTTGAGGGTTTGACAGTAAACTATGCTAAGATTCGACAAGCCAAAGTGCTGCTGCGGGGGCTCCGGGTATTAACAGATTTTGAAATGGAACTCCAGATGGCCCACACCAATAAAACCCTTCTGGGTGAAATTGAAACAGTTTTTTTGGCAACTTCTAACGAGTACAGCTTTTTAAGTAGTAGTGTAGTTAAAGAAATAGCCAAGTTTGGTGGCTCCGTAGATCATCTTGTTCCGAAACACGTCGCCCTAGATATTTACAAATGTTACGCCAGCAGGAACCAACTCGCATCGAACCCGACAGTACCGGCCTCCGCACTGAGAACGAATCACCTCAGAACACAGCCGCCTTCGGAGATCCCACCCGAACCGCAGGAGTAGACATCCAGCGGGAATTGAACAGGCTTGAGGAAATTGTTCTCGACAGCCCGCGAATTCCTATGACCAGACGCACTCTGGTGGATGAAGAACAGTTGCTCGATCAGTTAGACTTGGTGAGGCTAAATTTGCCGATCGCCTTTCAGGAAGCCGAAACGATCATCCGGCACAAGGACGATTTGCTTCAAGAGGCGGAACTTTACGCTCAGGAAGTCATAGAAGCAGCAGAACAGAGAGCGGCAGAACTTTTAAACGATATGGGCCTGCTCCAGCAGGCGAAGATAGAAGCAGATCAGTTGCGGCAGCAAGTTTTGCTTGACTGCGAGGCAATTCAGCAGGCGACGCTGGCGGAAGTCGAACAAATTCGCTACCAGGCTCAAGAGGAATTGGAAGAGATGAGAGTCAGGGCGATGGCTGAATGCGAGGAAATTCAAAACGGAGCCGACGATTATGCCGACCAAGTGCTCGATAATATCGAACACAAGCTGAGCGATATGCTGCGCGTGATCCGCAACGGGCGCGATCGGTTGGATAGTGTTTCTGCGTCGCACATCCATCACACCAACGGTTAGCCAACAGTTAACTCATTGCTTGAACCTTTATAAAAATCTACCTAATTTAGGTAGATTTTTTTTTGAATAGTCTTTATAGTCTTTATTCCTCAATTCCAGCACTCGGTGACTTATTTTTGCCGAGATAAGTTTTGTGAAGATAGGAGCAAATATAACATTTTATGATATTCTACTCATACCAAATCCGGCTTAAAAACCCCCTTTATCTCAGTTCGCGGAGGCGGACTTCGTTTGACTCTATGCAGCGGTTTCAACCGCCGAATGATAAAAGGGTAGCAAACCCGGATTTCGTATCAGACAAAAAATTCCTAATTTAAATCAAATTTTTGCAATCTAATTTTTACCATGCAAAAAGCTTCTAATCGGTTCGCTGAATTTGATTTGATCCGAGCTTTAGCGATCGTCAGTGTTGTGATTACTCATGCTGGGTTCTTGGCATTTAAAGATCGCAGAATTCTATTTGTTGCGATCGATACATTTCAACTGTTCTGCGTACCTGCATTTTTACTGCTGAGCGGCTTTTTTCTCACCAACAAACTGGAAAATCAAAATAATCCCGCACTGGTAGTCAAAAAAAGACTGTCAAGAATTCTACCCCCCTATCTATTTTGGTCAGTAGCTTTGTACATTTTAAATAATTGGGGGGAACTCCAAAAATTTGATTTACTGTCATTACTCAGAGATATCCTGACCGGCTCGGTAATGCCTCCCTATTACTTCATCGTTGTGATTGTTCAATGCTACGGCTGGTGGTGGCTTCTCGTGAAATTAAAATTTTTAGAGCCCAGAAAAGTTTTGGCTTTGGGCTTAACAATTCAAACAATTTTTACAATATTCTTCTACTTAACCGCTTTCAAATATATATCAATACCTCTACCTTTGATGGAGCGCTGGATTTTTAGTTGGATTTTGCCATTTTCAACTGGTCTATTTTTGGGTGGCTCGTATGACAAAATTCAACCCGTTCTCGAACGGAAAAAAATGCCAATTTTAGGGGCAACGATCCTTGTTTATCTAGCTAGCATTTGGGAATATTACCTGATAAGTGGAGTTAATTCGGACGCATGGTTTCTCCGATCTTTTTTTAAACTATCTGCTCAAGGATACGCAATTTTGTTCGTATTATCGATTCTCGCATTTTCTAATAGTATCGCACTTCCCAGTAGAGTATCTGGGTTAATCAAAATATTGGCAGCTTATTCATTCCCGATATATCTCCTGGATTCTACAGTAGTGCAATATGTGTTGTTAGTGTTTTATAAGTTTATTGACCCCGTACATCCGCTGCTGAAGCTCGGCTTTTTAGTTACCGGGACTTTGTTGGTTTGTTGGGCGATTATTTACCTGTTTCAGAAAGTTTTGCCCAAAAAATACAGCCAGTACATTCTGGGAATTTAATCGCCTTTTGTGTGTCAGCGGATGTCTTCATAAAACTGCTTGAGATACCTCGCTGGAACGCCAAAACCCCATAAAAAACCAATGGAAAGATAGATCGCAATTGCTTTAAATTCGCCCCAATTCGCCACTCGCCGATCGCTACTTTCTACTACCCGATTGACTAACTTAATTCTCCCCCGTCGCACTAACTTCAAACACAAATCCGCTTCCTCCATAATTGGCATCGCGGCATCGAAACCGTCGCATTCCCAAAAATCGGTACGGCGGCAAAAAATAACTTGGTCGCCAAACAGCAGGCGCAATCCTTTGAAAAATAAATGAGGTCGAAATAACAGCGGCGCGTAATAAGTTTTCAGGTAATTGTGCAGTGAAAAACCCCATCTTGTTTGCTGCAAACCACCCATCAAGGAGATAAACCCGCCGCCGGCAATTTTGGCATCGGACAATGTTTTTTGGATGACTGCTACCATGTCGTCGGGAACTAAAGTATCGGCGTGGAGAAAGCACAGAATTTCGCCGGTGGCGACTTGGGCACCTAAGTTCATTTGCACGGAACGTCCGGCTGTACTGCTAGGAATAACGCGGGTGGCAGCGGAAAGTGCGATCGCCACTGTTTCGTCTTGACTACCGCCGTCTACCACCAACACTTCCCAAGCCGGAGGATTGAGAATGCTGAGTTGGCGGAGGGTGCGTTCCAGACAAGTCGCTTCGTTGAGGGCTGGGATGATAATAGAAACGCGATCCATTTCGTTGAAATTTGTGCCAAAAGTATTATAATAAAAAGCTGTGGCGATTCGCAACTTTAGAGAAAATAGAACTTACGCGCGCGGATTCCGAAACCCGGTTCCTGCCTGCGAACTCGTCACGAAACCTCGGATTTTTCACAGAAACCGGGTTTGTTGGCTATTCCTATAAAATCAGGCAAAAGTGCGATCGCCCTCTATATTTTCCACTAATCAGGACTGAGAAAATCGTGCAGAAAACAGAAGTAAAAAATGATTTAGAATTTTATGAGGAAAATGCCGATAATTGGTGGGACGAAAACGCTAAAATTTATGCCTTATACCATCTAAATAAACCCAGATTTGAGTTTTTCGACAGACACGCGACTAATTGGCAAGGGCTGAAAACCTTAGATGTCGGGTGCGGCGGCGGCTTTTCTTGCGAGTTTATGGCCGAGAGAGGCGCTATTGTTTCTGGAATAGATCGATCGGACAAATGTATTGTAGCTGCTCAAAATCACGCAGTTACCAGCGGTTTTGAGATTGACTACAGGCAAGGTTTTGCCGAAAATATGCCCTACGACGACAATACCTTTGATGTTGTAATCTGCGTGGATGTTTTGGAACACGTGGCAGATTACAAAAAGGTTGTGTCAGAGGTTCACAGGATTCTCAAGCCTGGGGGACTGTTCTTTTTTGATACAATCAACCGAACTTTTTCCTCGCAAATTGTAATGATTGGACTGATGGAAAATACATTGCAGGAAATTAAGCGGGGCGTTCACGATTGGGAAAAGTTTGTTACCCCGGATGAACTGTCTGTGGTAATGCGCGACACCGGTTTCGGCAAAATTGAAATTAAAGGTTTTGATATGTTTGGAGAAATGGGCGCTATTTTAGCCCAGATGCACGGTTTTTGGGGGAATTTTACAAGTGGAAAGCAGCTATTTCCTTCGGGGGAAAGTTTGCAACAAGTTTCTCAAGTGCTAATCTCTAATATCGCTAACTATTTTGATTACAAAAAGTCTGGCTTGTTTAAAATCAAAATTAATGAGGATACGTCGATTATGTATGTTGGCGTAGGGGCGAAGAATTAGTCGGTTAATTGTTGATTGTTGAGTGTTAACTGTTGTCATTAGGGGCGAGTTTGAGACGGATTTTGGCGATCGACAAATCCGACTAAAACCCGCCTCTATTGCATTTTGTAGGGTGCGCACGCAGCGGTGCACCTTACTGTATTGCAGGCAATTGAGAATTGCTGTATTGCCCATCGCACTACAAACGTAATTTTAAGAACTAACTGCAAATAATTACCAACTATTTTTTAAGTTAAGCCCTTGTGACGCGCAGTCTGAGCGTCCCAAAATACCGCCCCGTCTTAGTTTGGGGCTGCTCGCGTTAAGCGGACACCTAGCTTGACAGCCTTTTGTAATAAATCTTAATGTTTTACTCTTGACAATTTATCTAAATTGCATGGTAGCTTATTGAATATTAATTGCAATAAGTGCCGGAAGTTAAGAGTACCTGGAGGTCAATCACCGTGACAGCAGCAATAGTTTCCGCGTCAGCCTCGCGAATCAGCGACGGACAACCCGCCGACAGCCAAAAACTGATGAGTTTGGGTAAAAATTCCGATATACCTGACCTCGATAACTCTAAAGATGTAACCCTCGCCGTCTTAGAAGGAGTGGGGACTCTCACGGTGTGCGATCGAACAGTCACTTTAAAACCCGGAGTATTTGTGTTTGTACCCGCCGGCATCCCGCGCAGTCTAAAAGTACAAACGACGCTGAATTTGTTACTAATTGACTGCGAACCCGACCCCGATATGAGCGAGTCAGCTTGGTTGATGAATTTTCAACTTTAACCCGATGAAAAAACAGTGTCCTTGCTGCCTTGACTCCCTAATTTCTCAGGTTTGCCACAACCGTGTCTACTGTTTTTGTCTGAATTGCAGGCAGGAAATGCCAAATCCTGACTCAAAAAAAATAATTCTCAAGCACTATCAAATATCACCTTCGGAGTAAAAATGTCAAAAGCAATTGGTCTTTTCTACGGAACTACAACTGGGAAAACTGAGTCGGTAGCTGAAATGATTCGGGATGAATTTGGCGGCAATATCGTGACATTGCACGATATAGGCAGCGTTGAAAATGATGATTTTGCCGAATACGAATGTCTGATTATCGCTTGTCCGACTTGGAATATCGGCGAACTGCAAAGCGACTGGGAAGGATTTTTTCCCGAACTTGACGATATTGATTTTAGCGGCAAAAAAGTAGCTTATGTGGGAACTGGCGACCAAGAAGGCTACCCGGATAATTTTATGGATGCAATGGGCATTCTGGCTGAAAAAATTTCGGAACAGGGCGGCGAAACAGTCGGTTATTGGCCGGTAGAGGGCTATGATTTTAATGAATCTAAAGCTGTAGTTAATGGCAATTTTTTGGGTCTTGCTATTGATGAAGACAACCAATCGGATCTGACGGAATCGCGCATCAAATCTTGGGTATCTCAACTCAAGAAAGAATTTAGCTTGTAGACTTAACGGTAGCAGGGTGAGTTTTGTAATTAGATTATGTTCGGCAATCAAAATTACGCACTCAACCCGCCCCAAAAATCTAGCAAATATATTATTATTGTTAATAACTAGATATCCAACTTAAAATAGATGAAATTTAGTTCAGAAGACGTGCTTTGGTTAAGTGTAAGTCCGAGTTTGCAATTCTTCGATCGCTCGCTGCTTTCGTACTTAAATGATTCTGTACCAGTGCAAATATGGGAATACCAACAAACTGAAGATGAAGCTTGCTCTTTAGATATGGCTGTTGAACTTTTGCACGATTATTTAACAATGCGCGATCGCCCAATTCATCTAATAGGCCACAGTACCAGCGGATTAGTTGCTTTAATGTATGCGCGCCGCTATCCTCACAAAGTAAGTTCTTTGGGGCTTTTATCTGTCGGTGTGCCATCTGCTATTAATTGGCAAGCACATTACTATACGCATTTTTCAGCTTTTCCCTGGAGCCGCAAACAAGTTTTGACTCAAATGGTTGGCGATATGCTGGGATTGCCAAATCAAATAATTAATCAAAGATTTATATCATATTTTGAGGATGACTTAGCCTGTTCTCCTTGTCCTCACTCTTTATTTAGGATTAGTAATCCCCGCGAGCAAGGTGTAGAAGTACCTTTGTTAATATGCAGCAGCAAAACGGATTTTGTTGTATCTCCTCTGGTTATGCGCCGCTGGTCGAAATTTATTAAAAAAGGCGATCGGCTTTGGGAATGTCAAGACGGTAGGCATTTCTTTCACCACTTCTATCCAGAACAAGTCGGCGAAGAAATACTTAATTTTTGGCTCTCACTACACAGCCGCCAAGCAATTCTAAATTTTAAATTTTAGACCGAATTTGCTATTTTTTGATACCGAAATTTTCTGCGGTAAATACTAGATTAATTTCGGTAATTCCGGGCAATTTGTTCAGATCTGCTTAGGAATGAAAATTTAATAACATTAGCGTCTGCTAAATAGTCGGAACTGCACGATAATTCCATTTTGGTAG